>JAGWBE010000031.1:2894-17889 GCA_021296055.1 Dehalococcoidia bacterium
ATCGCGGACAAGGGCGAGGAGTTCGCCGCGCAGCTCGAGGCTGAAATCGCGGAGGTCAGAGAGGCCGCCGCCCAAGCCGAGGGGCGCCCCACCGCCGTGATGCTGTACATGCGCGGCCTCGACTCGCTGTTCCTCATCGGGAGGCAGCATCTGAGCCACGAGCTGTTCGAGGCGAGCGGCGCGATAGGCGGCGGCGCGGCGGCGGGCGTGATGGGGCCGTTCGCGCCCTTGACCGCCGAGGCGCTGGCCGCGGCCAACCCCGACTGCATCGTGGTGCTCACGGCGGGGTTGGAGTCGGTAGGCGGGCGCGAGGGACTGCTGCGCCTGCCTGGTGTGGCCGAGACGGCGGCGGCGCAGGAGGGCTGCATCCTCGACTTCGACGACCAATACTTCGGGGGCGGCGGCCCCCGCATGGGCCAGGTGCTGATGGAGTTGCTGCGCGCATTCCATCCAGACCTGGCGCCAAGCAGCGGGTAATGGTCGATGGGCGCTAAGGCAGTGACGCGCCTGCGAGCGCTCCATCAGGCGGCGGGCCGGCGCGTTTCCTCCCCACGGCTCGCCGCCTCGACGCTGCTCGGAATCATGACGGCGCTCTTCGTCGCCGCCCTGTTCGCCAACGTCGGTATGGGGGCGGTCGAGATTCCGCCCGCGCAGGCGGTCGCCATCCTCCTCAGCCACGCGGGGATCGACGCCGGCCCCGACTTCACGCCCAGGAGCGACGCCATCCTGTGGAACATACGGCTGCCCCGCGTCGCGCTGGGCATCCTGGTAGGCGGCAGCCTCGCTCTGGCGGGCACGGCGCTGCAAGGCGTCTTCCGCAATCCGCTGGCCGAGCCGGGCGTCATCGGCGTGTCCAGCGGCGCGGCGGCGGGAGCGGTGGGCGCCATCATCCTGGGGTTCAGCGTCTTCAACTTCCACGGCGTCGCGGTCGCGGCCTTCCTGAGCGGCCTGCTGGCCACCGGCGTCGTCTACATGGTCGCCAGAGCCTACGGGCAGACGTCGGTCACGACGCTCATCCTGGCGGGCATCGCAGTGAACGCGACGGCGGGCGCCTTCACGGGCTTGTTCATCTTCATCGCCGACGACGACCAGTTGCGCAGCATCACCTTCTGGACGCTGGGGCACGTCGGAGGGGCGACGTGGCCGGTCGTGACCTCCATCCTGCCCTTCTTCATCGTCGGGTTCCTGCTGCTGCCCTTGTGGGCGCGGGCGCTGAACCTGCTCACGCTCGGCGACAGGGAGGCGCGGCACATGGGCGTATCCACGGAGCGCGTGCGCGTGAGCGTCATCGTGCTCAGTGCGCTGCTGACGGGCGCCGCAGTCTCCGTGGCGGGCATCATAGGGTTCGTGGGGCTGGTCGTGCCGCACGTCTTGCGGCTGGTGGCCGGGCCTGACCACCGTTTCCTGCTGCCCGCCAGCATCCTCGGCGGGGCGACGGCGCTGTTGCTGGCCGACCTCATAGCGCGGACGGTGGTGGTTCCGGCGGAGCTGCCCCTCGGCGTAGTAACCGCGATGGTGGGCGGGCCGTTCTTCCTGTGGCTCGTTCACCGCACGCGCCTCACGTGGGGAGGCATGGAATGAGCGCTCCCGGCATGCGCGCCGACGGCGTCTCCTATGTCTTGCATGGCCGCGCGTTGGTGCGCGAGGTGAACGTGGACGTGCTGCCTGGGGAGGTGCTGGCGGTCGTCGGGCCGAACGGCGCGGGCAAGTCCACGCTGTGCGGCATCCTGGCGGGCGACCTCGCGCCCACGGCGGGGGAGGTGAAGGTGGACGAGCGGCCTATGCGCTCGATGAAGCCCGGCGCCCTTGCCCGCCTCCGCTCGATGCTCAGCCAGCAGACCCACCTGCGCTTCCCCTTCACCGCGCGGGAAGTGGCGATGATGGGGCGGCACCCGCACATCCCCCGGTGGCGGTCTCCGGCGGAGAGCGACTATCAGGCGGCGGAGGATGCGCTGCGCAGCACGCAGGCGCTCCACCTCGCCGAGCGCGTCTACCCTACCCTGTCCGGCGGCGAGCAGCGGCGCGTGTCGCTTTCCCGCGTGCTCGCGCAGGACGCGCCCATCGTCCTGCTCGACGAGCCGACGACCGCGTTGGACATCGGCCACCAGCAACTGGTGATGTCGCTGTGCCGCAGGCTGGCCGCCGAGGGGCGGGCCGTGCTCGCGGTGCTCCACGACCTGAACCTCGCCGGCGCCTACGCGGACAGGGTGATGGTGATGGCGGATGGCGAGACGGTGGCGGTGGGCAGGCCGGAGGAGGCGCTGCACGCGGAGCTGCTCTCCGCTGTGTTCGATCAGGCGGTGATGGTCGTGCCACACCCGCAGACGGGGAAGCCCATCGTCCTGGCGGCCTGCGAATCGAGCCAGCCCGGTGTCCCCGCGTGGGGACGCCAACAAGTTCCGGCAACCACAAGCACGCGAGAAAGGAGCGCACTATGAGCGTCGTGAAGATCAACGCCATCACGCCCGCGGAGGGCGCGGAGGAGCGGTTGGAGGCGCGGTTCGGCGACCGCGTCCGGGAGGTGGAGGGCATGGAAGGGTTCGAGGGGTTCGAGTTGCTGCGGCCCGTGAAGGGCGAGACGCGCTACTACGTCTACACCCGGTGGCGCTCGGAGGAGGACTTCGAGCGCTGGGTTAACAGCGACGCCTTCAAGCGCGGCCATGCACAGAGCAACGGCGGCGACCCTGTCGCCACGCACGCCACGCTGCTTGCCTTCGAGGTGGTGGAGTGGCCCGTCCAGCAGGCGCTGGACGAGCGCACGATGGCGTAGGCGCGCCCGGCCATAGCGCCGTCCATGGAGACGGAGGAATCGAGGCGAGATTCGCTCCGAGCGCCCCATCCCCGTTCACCCTTTGATTCCCCTCAGGGCGAACGGGGATGCCGTCGCGCGGGAGGGGAGAGGAGCGGGCGCGTGGGGCGGCCTGTCGCTGCGCTATAGTGGCCGCCGTGGACGAGCGACTGGAACGCTGGCGCAGGGAGCGCTACGAGCCCGCCGTCGCGCGGCAGCCGGAGCGGTTGGCGCGGTTCGTCACCGAGTCGGGGCTGACCGTGGAACCGGTGTATGGGCCGGGGGGCGCGGCGGGCGCGGGCGCGGAGTATCCGGGCGAGTTCCCGTTCACGCGGGGGGCGCATCCCACGATGCATCGGGGGCGGCTGTGGACGATGCGCCAGTACGCGGGCTACTCCACGCCGGAGGAGACGAACGAGCGCTTCCGCTACCTGCTGGCGCAGGGGCAGACGGGGCTGTCCGTCGCGTTCGATCTGCCGACGCAGACGGGGTACGACTCCGACCACGAGGCGGCGGAGGGGGAGGTGGGGAAGGTGGGGACGCCGGTGTGCAGCCTCGCCGACATGGAGGCGCTGCTGCGGGGCATTCCCCTCGACCGGGTGAGCACGTCGATGACCATCAACGCGACCGCGCCGGTGCTGCTGGCGCTGTACGCGGCGGTCGCGCACAAGCAGGGCGTTCCGCTCGATCGTCTGAGCGGCACCGTGCAGAACGACGTGCTGAAGGAGTACATCGCGCGCGGCACGTACGTCTATCCGCCGGGGCCGTCGCTGCGGCTGGCGACCGACCTGGCGGCGTTCTGCGCGGAGCGGATGCCGCGCTGGAACCCCATCAGCATCAGCGGCTACCACATGCGGGAGGCGGGGGCGACGGCGGTGCAGGAGGTCGCCTTCACGCTCGCCAACGCGGTCGCCTACGTCGAGGCGGCGGCCTCGGCGGGGATGGACGCGGCGCGGTTCGCCGAGCGCGCGTCCTTCTTCTTCGCGGCGCACAACCACCTGTTCGAGGAGGCGGCCAAGTTCCGCGCCGCGCGCCGCCTGTGGGCGTCCATCGTGCGCGAGCGCTTCGGCGCAGCGGACGACCGCGCGTGCGTGCTGCGCTTCCACGCGCAGACGGCGGGCGTGACGCTCACGGCGCAGCAGCCGGAGGTGAACAGCGTGCGCACCGCCGTCCAGGCGCTCGCCGCGGTGCTGGGCGGGGCGCAGTCGCTCCACGTCAACGCGCGGGACGAGGCGCTCGGCCTGCCGACGCAGGAGTCGGCGGCGCTGGCGCTGCGGGCGCAGCAGGTGCTGGCGCACGAGTCGGGCGTCGCCGACACCGCCGATCCGCTCGGCGGCTCCTACTTCGTCGAGCACCTCACGGACGAGATCGAGGCGCGGGCGCGGGCGTACATCGAGCGCATCGACGCGCTCGGGGGCGCGGTCGTGGCCATCGAGGAGGGCTTTCAGCAAGGGGAGATCGCAGAGGCGGCGTACCAGCACTTTCAGGCGGTGGAGTCGGGGGAGCGGTCTATCGTGGGTGTGAACCTCTATGCGGAGGACGAAGCGCCCCCGCCGCCATTGACGCGCCTCGACCCGGCGCGCGCGGCGGGGCAGGCGGCCCGCGTGCGACAGGTGCGCCGCGAGCGGGACGAGGGGCAGGCGCAGGCGGCGCTGTCGCGGCTGGTGGAGGCGGCGCGCGGCGGCGAGAACACGATGCCCTCCATCCTCGAGTGCGTGGAGGCCTACGCGACGCTGGGGGAGGTCAGCGACGCGCTGCGGTCGGTGTTCGGCGCGCACGAGGCGCCTTAGGCGGCGGCGACCAGCCGGTCGTCCCTCCCCTACGGGCGGAGGCGCGCGAGCAGGTTGAGGACGAACGCGCGGCGCTTGACGAGGACACGCGCGCTCCCTACCGGGTCGTAGCGAAATGCGGCAGCGAGCGCCCACAGCGCCGCACGGCGATTGCGGCGCAGCATCTCCGCGCCCGCCAGGCGGCGCAGCAGGCGGGCTCGAGTACGCGGGCGCCGCTTGAGCTCGGCGGCGTAGCGCGCCATATGCATGCGGATGAACGCGGCGGCGGCGGACAGGCTCTGCGGGGCCGCGTCGGCCATGCGCGCGTGGTGGTGGCCGGAGTGGGCGACGGCGACGACCTCGGGCAGGACGGCGGCCTTGTAGCGCTCGGCGATGCGGCAGATGAAGTCGGCGTCGTCGTAGCGCGAGAGGCGCGCGTCGAAGCCGCCCACCTCCCTCGCCGCCGACGCACGCACCATCAGCACGATAGTCGGCCCAGGCACGT
The DNA here is from genome assembly GCA_021296055.1 of Dehalococcoidia bacterium. GTDB lineage: Bacteria > Chloroflexota > Dehalococcoidia > Lucifugimonadales > Australimonadaceae > JAGWBE01. The sequence goes on from JAGWBE010000031.1 coordinate 7,957, forward strand.
CCAGCGCAAGCGCGTCCTCGAAGATGTTCCCATCGACGGTGCTGCGGTAGGTTGGCATGACGCGGCCCGTCGCGTCGTCCACGCTGTCCATCCACCCGTAGACCAGCCCCACGTCGGCGGGGGAGGCGTCGAGCAGTCTCACCTGCCCCTCCAACTTAGTCGGGCGCCACTCATCGTCGTCGTCAAGGAAGGCGACGTGCTCGCCCCGCGCGTTGGCGATGCCGGTGTTGATGGCGGCGGACTGCCCCCTGTTCTCGTCGTGGCGGAAGGCGCGGACGCGCGGATCGGCGAACCCCGCAATGACCGCGGGCGTGTCGTCCGACGAGCAATCGTCCACAATCAGCAGTTCGAAGTCGGCGTAGGTCTGCGCCAGCACGCTGTTCACCGCGCGGGGCAGCAGCGCCGCACGGTTGTGCGTCGGGATGATGACGCTGACCTTGGGCGCCTTGGTCATTCCCCTATCCTCTCCGCCGCCTTAGCGCCCGCCGCACCGCCTTGGCCCACTCGCGGTAGCGCGAGAGGGGCGTGGCGTAGAAGACGAACACCCGCGCCAAGCGCAGCGCGTGGCGGAGGTTGGCCGGGACGAGCGGGCGCCGCCTGAACGCGCGCAGTGTCCATCGCAGTGATTCCGCCGCACGGCCGCGCTCCATCGCCAGCACCGCGCGCGTGCGCAAGATGGCGGCAAGCGTCTTTGGCCGCCGCTCCAACGGCACCGCGAATGTCTCCATGTGCAGCGCGAAGCGCCTATCCGCGCTCTCCCGCTGCGCGTCGGTCATGCGGGCAGCGCCGTGGTTCTCGTGGTAGCGCACGACCACCTGGGGCAGCGCCAGGGCGCCGTAGTTGGCGAGGATGCAGCAGGTGAAGTAAGCGTCGTTGCCTGTGGCCAAGCGTTCGTCGTAGCCGCCGGCATGCCGTGCCGCGTCCGTTCGCACGAGCAAGGCGGAGGTGGGCGCGATGGTCTTGGCCTCGAGCGCGTACTCGAACGCCTCGGCTCCCTCGAGCGTCAAGCGGCTCCCCGGCCGAGTCTCGCCGCTAGCGTCGTCGAGCATCTCTATCCAGCCGTACACCAGCGCGACTTCCGGCGGCGCGGCGTCGAGCGCGGCCACGCGGGCGGCGAGGTTGTCGAGCGTGAACTCATCGTCGTCGTCGAGGAAGGCGGCGTACTCGCCCCGCGCCTCCGCGAGGCCGGTATTGACGGCGGCGGACTGGCCGCGGTTCGCGTCGTGCCGCAACGCGCGGACGCGCGGATCGGCGAACGCCGCGACGACCGCAGGGGTGTCGTCCGTCGAGCAATCGTCCACGATGAGCAGCTCGAAGTCGTCGTAGGTCTGCGCCAGCACGCTGTCCACCGCGCGGGGCAGCAGCGCGGCGCGGTTGTGCGTCGGGATGATGACGCTGACTCTGGGGGCATCGCCCATACGCGCCCTACGTCTTGCGCAGCCCAAACCTGCGCTGGGCGGTTTTGAGGGGTTCGCGGGCGCCGGATAGGGGCGTGACGTAGAAGATGAAGAACTTGGCGAGGCGCAGCAGATGAAGCAGGTTCACCGCGTAGAAGGGGCGCATCCTGTAGGAGCGCAGCGTCCAGCGCAGCGAACTCCCCAGCTCGCCGCGCTGCACCGCGCGCAAGGCCTTCATCTGCGAGAGGTGCGCAGGGGCTATGCGGCGCAGGTAGTCGAGGACGTGCGGGCGTTGTTCGAGCTCTTCCGCGAATTGGCGCATATGTATCGCGTGATGTTCGTCTATGAGAGGCAGGTTGTCCCAGTCGGTAACCTGCGGATGACCGTGCTGCTCGTGGCTGAGCGCCACCACCTTGCGGAGGGCGATGATCCGGTACTTCGAAAGGATGCTGCACAGGAACAATGCGTCGCATCCCATCGTCAGGCGTTCGTCGAACCCGCCAATCTCCCTCGCGGCGGACGTGCGGAAGAGCATCACTTGGATTCCAGCGAACGCCTCCGCCCTGAGCGAGAATTCGAACGCCTCCTCGCCCTCTAGCGCAAATCGCAGGCCGGTCCTCCTCTGGCCGGTGGCATCGTTCACCCTATCCATGTAGCCATAGACCAGGGCGACCTCCGGCGGCGCCGATTCGAATACTGCGAGGCGGTCGGCGAGGCTGTCCGGCGTGAGCGCGTCGTCATCCTCAAGCAAGGCGACGAACTCGCCCCGCGCGTTGGCGATGCCCGTGTTGACCCCGGCGGACAGTCCCCGATTCGTCTCGTGGCGGAAGTAGCGGACGCGCGGGTCCGCGAACCCTGCGGCCACCGCGGGAGTATCGTCCGAGGAGCAATCGTCCACGATCAACACCTCGAAGTCTTGGCAGGTCTGCGTAAGGACGCTGTTCACGGCACGGGGCAGCAGCGCGGCGCGGTTGTAGGTGGGGATGACGACGCTGACTTTGGGAGATTCACTCATCGGCGCATCCTACTCCTTGCGCAGCCCCAGGCGGCGCTGCATGGCCTTGACCCGCTCGCGGTAGCGGGAGAGAGGTGTGACGTAGAAGACGAACACCTTGACCAGGCGCAGCACGTGGCGGATGTTGCCCAGGTTGAACGGACGCGCTCTGAACGCCGCCAGCGTCCAGCGCAGCGAATCCCGCACGCGGCGAAGCTCCATCAGGTTCACTGCACGCAGGCGCAGGATGAAGGCAAGCACCGTTGAGCGGCGTTCGAGCTCCGCCGCGAACCGTTCAAGGTGCGCCGCGTAGTGGGTCTCACGCCCTATCCGCCGCGAATCGTTTAGGTCGGTCATCCGCGCATAGGCGTGATGCTCATGCGGCCAGGCGACCACTTTGCGTAAAAGTACGACTTGATATGCCGACAGGATATTGCTGATGAAGTAGGCGTCTTCGCCGAGAGTTAACCTCTCGTCGAAGATGCCGGTCTCCCTCGCAGCGGCTGCCCGCACGAGCAGCGACGAGACAGGGGCGAGAGTGGCGCCCGTGAGCGCGTATTCGAACGCTGCGGCGCCCTCAAACGCCAGGCGGTGGCGCGGCCTTGTCTGGCCTGTGGCATCGTCGACCATGTCCGTCCACCCGTACACCAGCGCAACTTCCTGCGGCGCCGCTTCGAGCGCTGCCAGCTTGTCGGCGAGACTGGTGGGCGTGAACTCGTCGTCGTCGTCCAGGAAGGCAAGATACTCCCCACGCGCCTCGGCGACCCCCGTGTTGCGCGAGGCTGGCAGGCCCTGGTTTGTCTCGTGGCGGAAGGCGCGGATGCGGGAATCGGAGAAAGCGGCGATGACCTGCGAGGTGTCGTCAGTGGAGCAGTCATCCACGATGAGGAGCTCGAAGTCTTGGCAGGTCTGCGCCAAGATGCTGTTAACGGCGCGGGGCAGCAGCGCGGCGCGGTTGTACGTAGCGATGATGACGCTGACCTTGCGAGACTCGGTCATGCGCGCCGCCTATTCTTTGTGCTGTCCCAAGAGGCGCTGCAAATGTGAGCGGAAGCGGCGCAAGGGAGTAGCGTAGAAGAGGAAGCCCTTAAGCAGATGGAGAGGAAGGCGCAGGTTTTTGGTAGTAAGAGGGTGTATCGTGAACGCCTTCACTGCAGAGCGCAACGACAGCGTAATCGCTCCTTGCCGTATGGCGTAGACCGCTCTCAAGCGCATCCAGTGGGCAGGAAGTTCTCGCGCCAGGTAATGACGGAGGCCTGGGCGCTGGTCAATCTCCGCTGAGAATCTCTGCCTATGTATCTCATGATGTTCAAGCATCCTGTCCCAATTAGATATGGTGCTTATTCGGGAGCGGCCTTGCTGTTCGTGAGCTAACGCGACTATCCTTGGCACGTGAATAATCCCATACTTGGAGATGAGGCAGCATTGGAAGAGAGCGTCGGCTCCCAGAGAGAGGCGTTCATCAAAGCCGCCGACGTCTCTTGCCGCGGACGTTCGCACGAGCATCGACCAATCCCCGCCGAGAGCACTGCCTCTGAGCGAGAACTCGAACGCCTCCGCGCCCTCAAGCGTGAAGCGGTGACTGACTATCACTTCGCCGCTAGCCTCGTCGACTCGGTCGCACCACCCATAGGCCATGGCAGTCTCTGGCGGGGAGGCCTCGAGCGCTGCGAGACGGTCGGCGAGGCTGTCGGGTGTGAACTCGTCGTCGTCGTCCAGGAACGCAACGAACTCGCCGCGGGCGTTGGCGATGCCGGTGTTGAGGGCGGCGGAGAGGCCGCGGTTCATCTCGTGGCGGAGGGCGCGGATGCGCGGGTCGGCGAAGGCGGCGATGACCTGCGGGGTGTCGTCGGCGGAGCAGTCGTCCACGATGAGGAGCTCGAAGTCTTGGAACGACTGTGCAAGGACGCTGTTGACGGCGCGGGGGAGCAGCCCGGCGCGGTTGTAGGTGGGGATGATGACGCTGACTTTGGGGGAGGGTTCGGGCGTGGTCATAGGGGAGTTCGGCGGCGGCGCCTGACGCGGGCGCAGGGGTGAGATGCGGCGATGGTATCACAGGGGGAAACGGGGAGCGGGAATGGCGGAGGCGGCTAGCCCGTCAGGCGGACGATGAGGCCAACGGCGCTGACGCCGACGGCGGCGATGCCGACACCCTGGAGGAGTTGGACGCGCATGGCGCGCTCGAAGTCGGCGCGCATGGCTTGCATCTCTGTCCGCACGGCCTCGATGCGGGCGAGCACCTCGCCGTGCTTGGCCTCCGAGTGGGCGAGCAATTCGCCGTGCTCGCGCTGGTTCTGCTCGCGGAAGCGGCTGAACTCGAGGATAAGGGCGTCGCGCTCTTCGGTGGTCATAGCTCTCTCCGCCAGCATACTACCACAGCGCCGCCGCCCCTAGACCGGCTGGTCGGAGACGTGCGAGGAGTTGACGGTGATGCGCGCGCCGCCCGGGTCGTTGATAGTGAAAGAGTCGTGGATGCGCCCGCGGCGGATGTTCGACGGCGCGAAGCCGCGCGCCGCCAAGTCGGCCTGGGCGGCGTCCACGTCGTCCACCATTAGGTCGAATGGCGCGTCCGACGGGGCGGCCTCCGCATCGGCGGACAGAACGAGGTGCGTGCCGCCGCGCAACTCGAGGATGGCGACGTTGTCGCTTCGGACGATGGAGCGCATGCCGAGCGCGCGCATGAACTCCTCCGACTCGGCCAGCGCGCGAGTGGGCATGCTCACGTGCCCGACCCACACCGGCGGCCTAGCGTCTTGCTTCGTGTCCGTGCTCATCGCTGCCTCCCTGCCGCTGCTATTGGCGCCGAAGGAGGCCGGAGTCGAACCGGCACGGGGTCGCCTCCGATAGCCGCGCTGGTGCCGAAGGCCGGAGTCGAACCGGCACGGGGTCGCCCCCAACGGTTTTTGAGACCGTCGCGTCTGCCATTCCGCCACTTCGGCGCGCCCCGCCATTATCCCACACGCGGCGCGCTGCGGCATAATGCGCGCATGCCCGCCGCCGCCGACCTCGCCGCCCCAGGCGCCGCGCCCGTCCGTCTGCCGGGCGGCCCCTTCGCGTTCACGGAGGGGCCGGTGTGGGACAACGCGGGCGCGCTCTACTTCTCCGACGGGTTCGTGAACCGCGCCTACCGCTACTCCGACGGCGCGTGCGCCCTCTTCCGCGAGGACACGCGCGGCGGCAACGGCATGGCGCTCGCCCACGACGGGCGCTTGCTGGTGTGCGAGGGCGGGGGCAACCGCCTTTCGGCGGTGGATACGACGACATTGGGCGTGGAGACGCTCGCGGATTCCTACGGCGGGCGCCCGCTGAATGCGCCGAACGACCTCGTGCTCGACCGCGCCGGGGGCGTCTACTTCACCGACCCATACTTCCCCGCGACGGGCCAGCGCCCCATCCAAGACGCGGAGGCGGTGTACTACCTCCCGCCCTGCGGCGGCGCGCTGACGCGGGTTTGGAGCGGCGACATCAAGCCGAACGGCGTCGTGTTGACGGCGGACGAGCGGATGCTCCTCGTGGCCGACTCGTTCGGCAAGCACGTGTGGGCGGTGGAGCTGTCGGCGCCGGGCACGGCGGAGGGAGCGTATCCGTGGGGCGAATTGGCCGTGCCGCCCGCGGCCTACGTCGCGGGGCCCGGCGGCGCGCCCGTGCTATTGGAGGGCTACCCGGAGGCGACGCTCGCCGACGGCATGGCGCTGGACGCGGAGGGGCGCCTCTATGTGGCGGCGCAGCAGGGCGTCCAGGCGCTGGACGCGCAGGGGGCGCTGCTGGACATGCTCGCCTTCCCTGAGCAGCCGGCCAACTGCTGCTTCGGCGGCGAGAACCTAACGACGCTGTTCGTGACGGCGCAACGCTCCGTCTACGCGCTGGAGATGCGGACGCCGGGTCTGCGGCTGCCGCTCGCCTAACACGCTCTCGCCCCTCTTCCCGTCGCCCTCGCGCAGGGAGACCTTTGCGTAACTGCTCTGTCCCCCCACGCTCCCAGCCGAGGGACTGGCCGCCCCGCGGCGCTCCCCGCGTGAAGAGGCGCCGCGAATAACCGGACAAGCGGCGCGCTTATGCAACGCTCTCCGGAATGCGGGACTCGCACTTCGATTCGGGCGCCTTGGTCGTGGCAATCAGTACTCCGCTCAAGGCCAGCACGCCCACCGCGCCCCACCAGATGGGCGCGAAGTCGCCGGTGATGTCGGCGACGTAGCCCGTCAGTGGAGCGGAGACCGCCCCTAATCCCATCGACACGGCCAGCGATATGCCCCGGATAGCACCGATGTGCCGCCGCCCGAAGAAGGCGGGATAGATGAGGTTCTGCACGACGACCAGGTAGGTCACTGCCAGACCGAACAGCACCACCGCCGCCGCCACCTCCGCGCCGTTGGACGCGATGATGGTGAAGACGTGCGACGCGATCATCAACGCGAACCCCACCGCCGCCGTCCATTGCAGGCCCAAGCGCCCCGCCACGAACGCGACGGTGAACGCGGACGCGATGGACGCCATGCCCTCCAGCGAGGCGGCGTAGCCGATAAGCGTCGCGCTCACGCCCTGATCCTCGTAGTGCGGGAAGCGGTAGAGCGAAACCGACTGCTGCCCTGCCATGTGCAGGCCGAACGCCAGCGTCAGCCGCCAGAACGTCATCGAGCGGAGCGCCTCGCCGCGCGTCCACGAGCGCTCCGTCTCCTCCTGCGGAGGCGCGCCCGGCGAGGCGGGCGCCTCCGGAGCGCCGCCGTCCACGCCCATGCCAAAGTCACTAGGCTGGCGGCGCAGGAAGAGCAGCGACGCGGGGACGATGAGCGCCACCCCGATAAGGCCGATGACCGCCCAAGCCGTGCGCCAGCCGAACGCCTCGATCAACTGCTGCGTCAGCGGGAAGGCGGCGATGAGCGCCACGGGCAGGCCGAGGTAGGTCATCGACATGGCGCGAGCGCGGTTGCGGACGAACCACTTGGAGACGACGGGGCCGGTGTAGATGTTCGCGCCGCCCTGCATGCCCATCAGACCGACGACGGCGTAGACGGCCACCAAGTGCCACTCGGTGGTCACGTAGGCCAACGCGGCGATGAGCAGCGCGCCTCCCCCGCCGAACACCGCCAGCAGCACGCGCGCGCCGTGCCGGTCAATCAGTCTACCGATGAAGATGCCGCCAAGCGCCGCGCCTGCCGTCCGCGCAGATGCCGCCCACCCGAATACGGCGCGATCGAATCCCAGGTCGTCCCGCATGGGGTTGATGAAGAAGCCGAAGTTGGCGACGCCCATCGAGAGCGTCCAACCGCCCGCGACAGCCATAACGGCGACGATGACCCAGCCGTAGTAAAGGCGGCGTGGCGTGAAGCGGCTCTGCAATAGTTCCTCGGCGCCGCCAGTCTATCCCAGGCTTGAGCGCGGCGGTTGACACTCCTGCCGCCGCGCACTAGCCTCACCCGCGCCGAAGGCGGGACCATCAAGCGGAGGCGAGCCGAGTTGACCTATCTGCGCATCGTGGCTTGGGATGTGCTTGGCAGGATTGCCTGGCGCCTGCTCCGCGTCGCGGCGCTGTTCTTCTTCAGCGCATGGGTGTGGATGATGTTCTGGGGAATGGTCTCCCACGCGGCGCGCGTCGGCCCGATGAGCTACCTCGCCTCGATGCTAGTGGTGCTGGCCATCTGGCTCATCGTCATCCCGGTCATCGTCGTCGCGCTGCGCATCTACAAGCCGCCCGAGCCCGACCTCTTCGCCTAATCGTCGGGGAAGACGGCAACGATTCCCGTAACGGCGATGGACATGTCCTCGCCGGGGACGATAGGCACAGCGGGGCCCATCCGCGCGCGCAGGCGCATCCCCCCCGGCCCGTCCAGCAGCACCACCTGGTGGTGGCCGTAGAACTCGCGCGCAGCCACGCGGGCGGGCGTGAGGCCCGCCTCCTTCGGCTCTATGCGGATGGACTCGGGGCGCACCACCGCTTTCACCCGGCCGCTCGCGGGACTGCGCGTCGGCAGACGCCCCAACGCGGTCGTCACGAACGCGCCGTCCGCTTCGCCCTCCACGATGTTGGCGTCGCCCAGGAAGGCGGCCACCTCGAGCGTCTGCGGCGAGGCGTAGACCTCCGCCGGAGGGCCTATCTGCCGGACGCGCCCTGCCAGCATCACGCCCACCCTGTCCGCCGCGGCGAACGCCTCCTCCTGGTCGTGAGTCACCCAGACCGCCGCGCAGCCCGCCTCGCGCAGGATATCCCTCACCTCCGATCGCACGCGCACGCGCAGGCCCGCGTCGAGGTTGGAGAATGGTTCGTCCAGCAGCGCCACGGGCGGGTTGGGCGCGAGGGCGCGGGCCAAGGCGACGCGCTGCTGCTCGCCGCCCGACAGCTCGTGGGGCATCTTGCCGCCCGCGTGCGCCAGCCCGACCATCTCCAGCACCTGGTCGACGCGGCGCGCCTGCCGTCCCTCGCCCAGCGCCGCCGCGCGCCAGGGCAACCGCGAGCGCACGCCGTCCAACCCGAAGGCTACGTTCCGGCGCACCGTCATATGCGGGAAGAGCGCATAGTCCTGGAACACCATCCCCACGCGTCGGCGCTCCGGAGGCGTCCACTTGCCGCGGCCTGCCACTACCTTGCCCCCGACCTCGATGCTCCCGCCGTCCGGTGTCTCGAACCCGGCGACGAGGCGCAACGCCGTGGTCTTACCGCACCCGCTGGGGCCAAGCAGCGCCAGAATGCCGCCCTCCTCCACCTCGAAGGAGGCGCCGTCCACAGCCGTGCTCCCGTTGAAGTGCTTGCGCAGCTCCGAGGCGCGCACCGCCGCCGTCTCGCTCTTCACGTCCATCATTTCAGGATACGTAGATACGAATCAGTACGCAATGGTGCAGCGAATCATGCAACGGCGCTCATGCGCCGGGCTGCCCCTCCTCACCTCCTAACGAGGCGGCCTCCAACTCGATGAGGCCGCGCCTTATCTCGTCGCGCTCCGCGTGGTAGCGCCGCCGCGAGATGCTCTCGCGCCGCTCCCGCAGCGCCGCAGCGCGGGCGAGTAGCGCCTCGCGGCTCAGCTGGGCAGCGGGGGCGCGCCGCCTCCGAAGCGCGAGCGCCAGCGCCGCCGCCAGCGCGACCGCCGCCGCACCTGGGACGGTGTAGCGCAGGAACCACTCTCCGCCCCGGCTCTCCACGCGGCTCCACAACGTAGGCTGAGGCAGCCCGTCGACGGACAGCGGCAGGAAGCCGCCGCGCGGGATGACCGCCCCTTCGAGCAGTTGGAGCTGGCCGCCCTCGAACTCCGTCGCCCCCAGGTCGATCAGCTCGGGGGACGCGCCTACGCCCACGCTGCCCGGGACGACGAAGCGGAAGGATTCCGCGCCGAAGCGCATCGTGCGCCCCAGGTTCACCGACGCGCTGTCGTAGGGCAGGCGGTAGACGAACTCGAAGCGGTGGGGCTGCCCCTCGGGCGTGGGCGGCACCGGAACGTTCAGCGCGAAGCCGCGGTCGACCGTCAGCACGTCGCCGCCCACGAGGTCGGAGCGCACGTCCAGGTGGAACGCGCCGGGCGGCAAGGCGAAGCGCAGGAAGGAGAGCATCGCAGG
>JAGWBE010000031.1:17907-22819 GCA_021296055.1 Dehalococcoidia bacterium
CGAGCGTGCGCCCGCTGTCGTTCACGACATGCGCACGTTCGAACACTTCGATGAACCGCTCGTTGGCGTCCGCCCCGGTTACGATGACCGAATGGCTCTCCACGCGCAGCGCGTCCGTCGAGGCGGTCGGCTCGTAGACGGTGATCTGCACGGGCGCGCCTAGATCCTCTGTCCGCAGCGACGCGGAGTAGGCGGCGCCGCCGTACTCGGCGGATACGAAGTAGACGCGCCCCGGCCCGACGGGCGCGCCGCTGAAGACGAATCGCCCCTCCGCGTCGGGCGCTGTCGTGGTTTCGGAGATGGACACGACTCCCTCCAGCACGTTGAGGGCGAGGCGCACGTCGGCGGGGTCGAAGTCGGCGCCGGGCGTGCCGTTGCGCACACTGCCTGTGATGTCCGCAGTCTCCTGCGCCCACGCAGGAACCGTGACCGCCGCTAGCCAAAGGGCGACGCAGGCGGCGGCCAGGACAAACGCCCGCCTCACGCCTCCTCCTCGCCGTCCAAGTCGCGCTCCACGCGCCTGCGGATCGCCTCGATTGACGCCTCGGCCTCGCGCTCGCGCTGCATGAGCCTTGCTGCCTGCGCACGGAGGGCGTCCAGCTGTGCGCGGTGCTCCTCCTCGCTCGACTCGCCCATGAAGTGCTCCTGCTGGAGCGTGCGGATCTCCTCGTAAACGCGCCCGCTCGGCGGCTTGGAGCGCCGCCTCCTCCAGGTCGTCTTGGCGGCTGCGCGTCAGCAGGGGATAGAGAACAATCGCCAGCACGGCGAGGAGCAAGAGGGCGCCGATGAGGATGGTCATACGGCGGGCTGGGATGGGCTTGGCAGGGCTTGGCCTTCGAGAGGAGAGGGCGCCGCCGCCGTCGCGCGGCGGCGCGCGGGCCACAGCGCTATCAGCGTTCCAAGCACCACGAACGGCCCCGCGACCCACATCCACCACACTAGCGGGTTCAGCAGCAGGCGGAAGACGGCGCTCTCCCCGTCCGGCTGGAGCTCGCTGAACAGGACGTAGACGTCCTCCCTGGGAGTGGAGTGGATAGCCGCCCTGGTGGAGAGTATGCGGAAGGAGGGGTAGAGACCCTGCCACGCCACGATGGTCTTCACCGGCTCCCCGCCGCGGTAGAGGTTGATGGTCGCCGTCCGCTCCGTCCGGTCGGGGAAGGGGATGACGGCGCTCCCCACGAACTCGACCTCGTACTCGCCGATTGTCGCGCGGTCGCCGGGGCCGAGAATTACGTCGCGCTCCAGGTTGTAGAACTGGGAGCCGATGATGCCGAAGGCGAGCATCACCACGGCGAGGTGGACGACGTAGCCGCCGTAGCGGGGGCGGTTCGCCGCTATCAGCTGCGCAAAGGCGGCGGGGTAGGCCGCGCCCGTCGCTCGGCGCCGCGCCAGCGTCCCGCGCGCCCACTCTTGCAGCACGGACGCCGCCGCCATCGCGCTGACGGTGAAGGCGATGAGCGCGATGGGCTTGACGACGCCGAAGAGCGCCAGCGCCACGCACACGACCGCCGCCGCCGCCGCGGGCACGGCCAGCGCCCGCCGCACCGATTCCCACGTGGCGCGCCGCCAGGGCAGCAGCGGGCCAATGCCCATCAGCAGCACGAGCGCCAGCAGCAGCGGACCGTTCACTTTGTTGTAGAAGGGTTCGGCGACAGTGATGGTCTCTCCGGTCACTAGTTCGGAGATGAGGGGGAAGATGACACCCCACATGGTGATGAAGGCGACAGCCAGCAGCAGCAGGTTGTTGACCAGGAACGCCGCCTCCCGCGACAGCGTCGATTCGAGCCTGCCGCTGCTGCGGAGGTCGGCGAGACGGTAGAAGAAGAGACCGAAGGACAGCACGACCGACGCGCCCAGGAAGAGGAGGAACACCCAGCCCAGGGTGGACGCGCCGAAGGAGTGCACCGAAGGCACCGGGCCGCCCCGATTGATGAAGACGCCGAACGCGCCAAGCGTGAAGGCGGTGTTGATGAGGGCGATGTTCCACATACGGAACATCCCGCGCCGCTTCTGCACCATTATCGAGTGAATGAACGCCGTCAGCCCCAGCCAGGGCATAAAGGCGGCGTTCTCCACCGGATCCCACGCCCAGTAGCCGCCCCATCCCAGAATCGTGTAAGCCCACCACGCGCCCAGCAGCAGACCGATGGCCAGCAGCGCCCACGCCGCCAGCCCCCATACGCGCCCCGCGTCCACCCACGCGTCGTCCACGCGCCCCGACAGGAGCGCCCCCATCCCGAAGGCGAACGGGACGGCGATAGAGACGAGGCCCGTCATAATCAGCGGCGGGTGCGCGAACATCCCGGGATGCGTCAGCAGCGGGTTGATGCCCTGGCCGTCTATCGGAACGGCCGCCGTCTCTACGAACGGGTTGGCCATGAAGAGCATCACGGCCGTGAAGAAGAGAGAGATAATCATCAGCACGCCGTTGGCGTAGGGCAATTGTGGGCCGAGCCTGCGCGGGGCGTAGGCCATCGCCAGCGAGGACATCAACGCGAGCGCGAAGGCGACGAACAGCAGCGACCCCGCGTTTCCCGCGTAGAAGGCGACCCACGTGTAGATGCGCGGCATCGCCAGGTTGGAGTTATCGGCGACGTAGCGTATGGCGAATTCGTTGCGCAGGAAGGCAGTGATCAGCGCCAACACGCCCACGCCCAAGGCAAGCGCCAGCGCGTAGGTCGCCCGCCGCCCGCTCAGCGCCAGCGCGCCGTTGCGCTGCTTTGCCCCGGCGAAGGACGCGGCAGTCCCATAGGCCGCCAACGCCAGCGCGATGATCAGGGACGCCGTGCCGAGGCTAGCCATCGTCCGCCTTGCCTCCCTCTCGCGCTCCGCCCCCGCCGCCGCCAATCCCCAACTCCGCGTCCACAGCGCGCAGGTAGTCCGCCAAGGCAGGGTCGGGCGGCGTGGCGGGCGCGGCCGCCTGCCGCGCGTTGGAGCGCCGCATCGACCGTAGCACGAAGACAAGCGTTCCCAGGCCCGCGACTGCTACTGCGGCGGGAACGAGCCACGCGGTCAGCCCAAAGCCGCGCCTGGGCGGTTCGGCCAGCACCGACTCGCCGTAGACGGACACGAAGTAGTCCTTCACCTCCTGCTCGCTCTCCCCGGCGAGGAGGCGTTGTCGGACGGCGGCGCGCATCTGCTTGGCCAGGGCGGTCTGCGATTGGTTGAGCGTCTCGCCGGGGCAGATGGGGCACATCAACTGCTTGTCCAGCCGCAGCCCCGCCTCCTCCACCTCGGCTGGCAGGTCGGGCGCGGCAGCCTCCTGCGCCAATGCGGCGGGCGCTGCGGCGGCGGCCAGCAGCAAGAGTAGCCCGGCGGCGCCCAACACGGCGCGGCCAAGCCGCCGGGCTGCCCATGGCGGTGGTTCGGAGTAGTGTGCCAAGGCGGCCTAGCCGCCGCCGGTGGGCTGGTTCGCGGGGTCGGCCAGGAGCGCGGCGCGCTCGGCGTCGGAGATAAAGAGCAGGTGCACCAACGCCCAGCGCTCCTCGTCGCTCAGCAGGTTGCCGAAGGGCGGCATGAAGCCGAAGCCGTTCGTGATGGAAGCGTAGGCGCGGCCAGCGGCCAGGTCGGCGACGCGGTCGCTGGCGAGCGCCGGGGGCTGAACGGCGCCGTACTCGGCGAACCGCAGGCCCACGTAGCCGTCTCCGCCCCCGCTTGCGCCGTGGCAGGAGGCGCAGTTGACGTTGTAGAGGCGCGCGGCGCGGTTGAGCGTGGCGGCGTTGCGCACGGTGGCGTTGGGCAGCGCGTCGATGGCGTCGTTGTCCTCGGGCAGCGCCAGCTTGCCCCCGGTAATGGGGATGGAGCCTTCGGGCGGCAGGAAGCGCGGCGGCTCCTGCGACTTGAAGGACTGGGTGTAGTGCATCTCCTGGAAGACGTCGATCTGGTACGCGCCGGTGGAGCGGGCGGGCTCGCCCGGCTCGCAGGCGGCCGCGGTCAGCGCCGCCGTCGTCAGGAGGGCGAGCAGGCCGAAGAGCCGTATGCCGCGCAACCGTGTCACGCGCTAGGCCTCCTGCTTCACGTCTTCCGCGCCCAAGCGCCGCATCGTCGTCTCGGCGGCGGCGGAGCGCTCCTGGGGGCAGGCGACGATGAGGCCGATGTACCCCTCGGTGATGCGCGTGTCGTACACGCCGAGCCTGCGCTTGGGCAGCCTCGACTCGAACAGGATGCCGAGCACCGTGAAGATGATGGCGTGGAGCATGGTCATCTCGTACATGATGACGGTCATCGGCGGGATGCTCAGCAGCGGCTTACCGCCGGTGACGATGGGGTAGGAGATCTGCGTCGCGGCGGTCAGAAGGAGGCCCACTGCGAAGCCGACCATCGCTCCGACGAGCGGGAACATGTAGAGGCGATGGGGCGCCTCGTACTCCCCGAACGTTCCCTCAGGGAAGGGGCTGCCCGAGTAGATGTCGATGTCCTCGTGAGGGAAGCCCTCCTCCCGCAGCGCCGACAGCGCGTCCGCCGCCCCCTGCGGGTCTTCGAACAACCCTAGTAGCTTCGTCTCCGCCATGCCCTTACTCCTTCACCAGGCCGGGAACCGTCACCCGGCCCACCTGTACCGAATCGCTGAGATGCTGGCCTTCCTTCTCCTCCCACAGCGGTATCAGCGGGAAGAACTTGCTGAACATCAGCATCAGGAACCCGACCAGGAAGAATGTCCCCGCCACGATGGTGATCTCGACCGGGCTGGGCCGGTAGGTGCCGTACTGGAAGGGGATCGGTCCCTTCCGCATCAGCGCCGGCACGATGATGATCAGCCGCTCGAAGAACATGCCGATGTTGACGAGCAGGCTCGTCCACAGCATCCAGCTGAAGCTGCGTCTGACGCGCCGCATCATCCATAACGGCACCGGTATCAGGAACGAGTTGACGTAGAAGGCGAGGAAGAACCAACTCCACGGCGGCTCGAACA
>JAGWBE010000031.1:22949-55772 GCA_021296055.1 Dehalococcoidia bacterium
CGGCGCATGATGATCATCAGCGTCACCACCGCCGACACGCCGGAGAGCACCGCGCCGATGACGAAGTAGGGCGCGAAGACGGTCACGTGCCACGAGGGCACCAGGCTCACGCCGAAGTCCCATGACACGATGGAGTGCACGGAGACGAACACCGGCAGGATGAGCGCCGAGAGCAGGATGCCCGCGATGCCCTGGAGCTTCCACTGCCGCGGGTTGCCGTGCCAGCCCATCGCCAGCACTCCGTAGACCGTCCTGCGCCAACCGGTGGAGCGGTCGCGGATCACCGCGAAGTCGGGGATCAGCGCCGTGAACACGAACAGCATGCTGCTCGTCAGGTAGGTGGTGATGGCCGTGGGGTCCCACACCAGCGGCGAGCGCACGTCGGGCCAGATGCCGCGGGAGAGGTCGTAGGGCAGCACCCAGTAGAAGATGCGCCATGGCCTGCCCGCGTGGATGACGGGCATGAGCAGCGAGGTCATCAAGGCGAAGACGGTCATCGTCTCCGCCGCGCGCACCATCGGGCGCCTCCACTCGGCTTGGCTCAGGCGCAGGATGGCGGAGATCATCACTCCCGCGTGACTGATGCCGACCCAGAAGACGAAGTTGGTGATGAAGAATCCCCAGAAGACGGGGCGGTTGAGTCCGGTGAGGCCGAGGCCGCGGTTGATGAGGATGCCGGCGGCGACAAGGGCGATGGCGACGATGAATCCGGTGAGGAGGGCGAGCACGACCCAGCGCGTGTTGGTGTTCAACACGTTGTCGAGCAGTTCGCGGTTGATCTGCGCGTCGCTGACTGTTCTGCGGTAGTACATGCTTGGCTCCGGCCTAGTGCGACTTGGCGATGACGCGGACCCACCGGTGGTAGAACCGGCGCACCTTCACCAGGCGAAGGCCTTCGCCAACCTCCCAGATTGATATGACCGGCACAATCTTCGCCGCAAGCAGGAAGACCAGCGCCGACGCCGAAATCGCCCCCACCGACAGCATCACGTCCGCCAGGTCGGGCCACTGCACGGGCGGCACCGTCTCCAGGTAGTGCCCGAACACCTCCTCGCTCCGCACGGACGCCGCCGAGGAGTAGACGCGCATCGAGTTCAGCCACGTGCCGATGAGGACGCCCACGCTCACGATGGTCGGCCCCCACACGCTGCGCCGCACGGGGTTCCACATCAGCGCCAGCAGCGGGCCGAGGAAGTTCAGGATCAGCGATGCCATGAAGACGAACTTGTACGGCCCCAGGAACAGCAGCTGGAGGACGCTCACCTCCGCCGGAGTGCGCCCATACCAGAAGGTGAGGAAGCTGGCCCACCAGAAGTAGAACCACAAGAGCGAGAAGGCCAGCAGGGGCTTGGACAGCGCCCAGAACTGGTCTACTCCGATGTAGCGCTCGTACCCGCCGAACCGCCTGACGATGAACATCGTCACGATAGTCGTCGCCACCGCGCCCTGCATCCCCACCAGCGTCATCGTCGCCGGGAAGATTGCGTCCTTCAGTCCGGGCACAAGGCTGAGATGGAAGTCGGACGAGAAGAGCGTCTGTATCAGCGGATAGAGCAGCAGAAAGCTCCCGCCCAGCACCAGCGACCCCATGTAGTGGACGCGCCACGCGCGCAGGTTGCCCACCCATCCCATGGACAACGTCGAAGCCAGTCGCTGCCGCGCCGAGGGGGGCATGTGGTCGCGCGCGGCGGCCAAGTCGGGCAGCGCTACTACCCACAGCAGCAGTACGCCCGCCAGCAGCATCGCGGTCATCGCCACCAGCTCCCACGAGTCGGGCGAGCCTAGGCCGAAGTCGAACCAGATGTCGGGCCGGCCGATGAGCGTCGGCAGCGCGCGCAGCGCGGGAATGAGCATCAGCAGCACGATGAGGCCGGAGAGCGCGTGCAGCTCGGCGATGCGGGTGATAGGGCGGCGGAAGTGCGCCTTGGTGAGGCGCAGGCCGGCGGAGACGATGGGGGCAGCGGTGAAGGTGCTGAAGATGAACGCCATCGTGCCCACGTGGTAGCCCCACGGCTTCATCTCGTCGAACCCGTCGCCCGCGCGGATGACGAAGCCGACGACGCCGAGCACGGCCAGCGCCCCCAGCAGCAGAACCCACCGCCAGTAGGCGGACGTCACCTGCTGGTGCTTGGCGAGCGCGTCGAGCGCCACCTCGCGGTGGCTCGGCGGGTCCGGTATCGGCTCGTGGTGGCCGTCTCCGTGCATCAGTCCTCGACCTTCTTCAGGTAGGTCACGTTCGGGGCGGTGCCCAGGCTCTTGAGCACCGTGTAGTTGCGTTCGTCGTGCGAGAGTTCGTAGACGCGGCTGGACTTGTCGTTCAGGTCGCCGAAGGTGAGCGTCTGCGTGGGGCAGGCCTGGACGCAGGCGGGGGCGAACTCGCCGTCGGGCACGTCGTCGCGCCCCCTGGTGGCGCGGCGGATGCGCTGCACGCACATCGTGCACTTCTCCATCACGCCGCGAGAGCGGACGGTGACGTCCGGGTTGAGCTGGTGGCGCAGGTCTTCCGGCCACACCGGCTCCCAGTAGTTGAAGGAGCGGGCGTGGTAGGGGCAGTTGTTGGCGCAGTAGCGCGT
Organism: Dehalococcoidia bacterium; assembly: GCA_021296055.1. GTDB lineage: Bacteria > Chloroflexota > Dehalococcoidia > Lucifugimonadales > Australimonadaceae > JAGWBE01. The sequence goes on from JAGWBE010000031.1 coordinate 25,523, forward strand.
CCCCACGCAGCGGTTGTAGACCTGGACGTTCAGGCCCTCGTTGTTGTGGTAGGTGGCGTAGACGGGGCAGACGGGCTCACAGGGAGCGTTCTCGCAGTGCTGGCACATCAGGGGGATGAACCGCGCCTTGACGTTCGGGAACTCGCCCTCCCAGTAGCGCTCCACTCGGATCCACGACATCACGCGCCCCTCGTGGTAGTGGCTCTCGTCGTTGATGGGGATGTTGTTCTCGGCGACGCAGGCGATGACGCACGCCTGGCAACCCGTGCAGCGGTCGAGGTCGACCACCATGCCCCAGCTGCGCTCTCTCGGGCGCTTGGTCAAGTCTCTGTCGAGATCGGGCGTCGTAACCATGTTTGCCTTCCTGCTAGTGCGCCGCGCCGGAGCCGCCGTTCGAGCGCTGGATGTAGATGATGGGCTGGTCGGCCAGCTGCACGGCGGGGTCAGGGCCCTCGAGGGAGGGCAGCTTGGCTCGCCGGTTCGTCTTGGTGATGCGCACCCGCGTCCCCGCCCAGGCCAATGCTCCCGTGTCCCGCTCCTCGCCGGACGAGAGGATATCGAAGAGGTTGGCCCCGCGCCCGGCGGCGAAGGAGGTGAATTGGGCGTGGCCCTGCCCGAAGGGCACGGCGGCCACGTCCGGCGGCGTCGCCGGGTTCAGGTAGACGGGGGCGCGGATGAAGCGTCCGTTGGACGCCTCCACCAGCACCACATCCTGTTGCGCGATGTCCATCCGCTTGGCCGTCTGCGGGTTCAACTCCACCCAGCTCGACCACGCGACGGTGGTCATCGGGTCGGGCATCGACTGGAGCCACGGCACGTGGGACAACTGCCCCGCGCCGAGGGCGTTGGCTTCGAAGGGGACGAGGTGGAAGGGGTAGCGGCGCGCGTCGCCGAAGAAGGCGGGCGCCGCCACCGATTTCGCCACCTGGCGCACAGGGCTCGTGGAACGGGCGACGGCGGAGGCGTCCCACCAGCCGCCGCGCTCCAGCGCGCGCTTCCAGAACTCCTCGAACGTGGGCGCGCGCACAGAGCCGCGCCCCGTCTTGTGCGCGGCGCGCGCCTCGGCGCGCACCGCCTCGCGCATCGTAGCGCCCGGCATCCCCTCGAGGCCCAGCTGCGCGCCCATCTGCAGCAGCACGTCGCCGAAGGCCATCGTGTCGCGGAAGCGCCGCACCACCGGCTGCTGATAGCCCGCCGTGCGGTAGCCGGGGCCGGGCTCGGGCGCGTCGCTGCCCCACTCCTCCAATGGCGTGTGGCCGGGGAGGATGACGGCGGCGGCGGCGGCCGTCTCATCCAGGAAGGCGGAGAAGCTGACCACCGTCTCCACGTTGCCCAGGGCACCGGCGGCGTCCAATTCGGCGGGCAGGCCGTAGAGCAGATTGGCGTCCTTGATGAGGGCGACCTTCACCTCGCCCGAACGCATCCGTTCCAATTCGTCCTTCCATTCGCGGAGGGAGAGGGAGTCCACGCGATCGCCCTCCGGCGCAGGGTTGTAGATGACGCCGCCGGGTCGGTTGGCCGCGCCCACCAGGTGGTTGAGCGCGTAGACGGCGCGCAGGTTGGCGGCGCCGTTGGAGTAAGCGCCCGCTGAGCCGCCGCCGATGGCCAGCGCCGGGGAGTGGGACGAGTCGGCGAAGGCGCGCGCCAACTCCACGATGCGCTCGACGGGCAGCCCTACCGCCCCGGCCACGGCGCCGGGCCGGTAGTCGGCAATCTGGCCGAGTCCGCCGCCGCCCGTGTAGGCGCGGTCGGTTCCGCCCGGCGGCACGCCATCCTCGATGATGACGTAGGCCATGGCCATAGCCAGACGGCCTTCGGTTCCCGGATTCACGTAGACCCACTCGTCCGCCACGGCGGCGGTGGGCGACATACGCGTTTCGACCTGGACGAGGCGGCCCCGCGCGCGGTGGCCCTGGCGAAACTCGCCGTAGCCGCGCATGAAGCGCGTGGGCGCGACCCACGTGCCGAGGAAGTCGGCGCCGAAGGAGATGATGTAGTTCGCGCGGGAGATGTCGAAATCGGGCAGCGCCTGCTGGCCGAACACATCGGCGACGGCGCGGCGCAGCGGCGCTTGGCCGATCGGCTCGAAGCCCGCGGCTCGCGCGCCGTAGGCATTGGCGAACGAGCGAACCACGCCCGCGAGGGCGCCCCGCAAGGGAGGCGTGACGATAAGCACACTGCCGGGTTCGGCGGCCTCCAGCGTCGCCTTGAGCGTTTCCAGGCCCTCGGGCCAACCCATGCGGCGGAAGGGGCCGACTTTTGGCGCGATGCGCGTGAGAGGCTGCGCGATGCGGTCGGGGTGGTAAAGCGCCTGGAGCAGCCCCTCCGTCCGCACACCGTGCTTGCCGCCGTTGATGGGGTAGTCGGGGTTGCCCTCCACCTTCTTGGCGCGCCCCTCCATCACCCGCACCAGCAGGCCCTCCCCGTCGGCCGGGGACACCGTGGCGTAGTAGTTGTCGCGCCCCGTCACCAGGTCTTCGGGCAACTCGAGCGGGCTTTGGACGCGAATCTCCTCGTCCGGGACGCTGCACCCGTTGAAGACGACGGCGCCAACGCCGGTGGCGCCCGCCCACTTCAAGAACTGTCTGCGTGTCAGCGCCAAGTCAACATCCTCATTAGTAGTGGCACGTCACACAATCGGTGGGCGCGTTCAACTCGCGGTGGCAGTCCACACAGTCGCGCATCTTCAGGTTGCGCACCTGTTGCACCACCTCCATCGAGGCGACGTCGCCATGGCAGGTGGAGCAGGATACGCCCGCCGCGATGTGGGGCTGGTGGACGAACTGGACGTGGTCGGGCAGACGATGAACGCGCGCCCAGTCGATGGCGCCCGCATCGCGCGACTCCGAGCCGTAGAAGGCGTCGCGCACCTTCTGAATCTCCGCCGCCGCGTGGGGCTCCGACGACAGCGTGCCGTCGATCTTGCCGAAGTCATGGCAGAAGAGGCACTGCTCCACCGCCGGAATCGTCGCCGCCTCGTCCGTGCTCACCGTCCGGTGGCAGAACTGACAGTCCAGACCGGCCTGCTGCACGTGAACGGTGTGGGGGAAGGCCACCGGCTGCTCCGGCCCCTCGCTGAACCCCAAGATGGCCGGAGGTTGGCTCCACCAGGCGGAGATGAAGAACCATCCGACGGCGAGGGCGACGAGCGCGACGCTGAGGCCCACGAGGGGAACGGCGATCTTGATGGCGAGATTCGGGTTCATCGGCGCGCGGCTACACCAGCCCCTTGTCGAAGATATCGCCTAGGACAGGCAGTCGGTTGACGAACACCACGACGCTGAAGACTAGGAGCGCGAGGAAGAACGCCGCCGAGAGGTAGAGGGGCGGGCGGAGCATCCGCGCCGCGCCTGCGGGGATGTCCCGCGTCCCCGCGAGGGACGGAACCATCCCTTGCGCCAGCAGCAGCGACCCGGCGAGGCCCATCACGGAGGCGAGAATCCACCAGAGGGTAAGGAGCAGCCCGCCGACCCTCTGCCAGTCGAGAGCGTTGATGAAGGTGGGGTCGGTGCTCAAGTCGCTTTCTTCCGTAAGGAGGAGCCGGGGGCTCATAGCAGACCGCGCGGCGGCTCGCGCCTGCGAATCCGCCGAGAACCTTAAAGCACGCCCGCGATAAGCGTCAACCGTGTGGCGGCCCCTTCCAGGCGGTTGCTCCGCTGCTCCTCGGACGGCGCCCACTCGTCCGGCGGACGGGTTGCAATGCGGCGCCCGCCCGCTACAATAGCGCCCGTGGACACGCCCGCCCCCCACCCTGAGGCCAACGCGCCCACCGCCGACCGGCGCGGATTCTTGAAGCGCGCCGCCTTCCTCGGCGCAGCGGGCGCGGCGCTCGGCCTGCTCGCGCGCCGCCCCTTCGGCGACCCGCGCCGCACGGGCCGCTCCATCCCCGCCGACCTGCCGGGCGCAGGCTCCATCTTCCAACCCCGCAACGACGCTCGCCGCTAGGCTGCGCCTTTCGCGTGCAGGCTGCGCCTTGGCGCTGCTGATGCCGCCATGCAGCGGTGCGTTTGAGGCGGTTTGCGTCGGCCAAGTTGACCGGGGAGCGGATTCTCCGTAGCATCGGATTGCCGGGAGCCCTCCCGGTCATTCCCCGCTATGGTGGAGCGTGCGCCGTATGGACGATTTGGACCGCCGCATCGTCGAGATCCTCCAGGTGGACGGGCGGGCGTCGCACGCGCAGATGGCTCGCGGCCTGGGCGTGAGCGAGGGCACTGTGCGCCGCCGCTTGGCGCACCTGCTGCAAGAGCGCGTCATCCGCGTCACCGCCATCGCGGAGCCGGAGCAGCTGGGGCTGCACACCTCCGCCTTCATCGGCCTGCAGGTAGATCCGTCGCGGGTGGAGGCGGTGGCGCAAGAGATGGCCGAGCTGCCGGAGACGGAGCACGTCGCCATCACCACCGGCAGCTACGACGTGTTCATCTGGGTGAACCTGCGCAGCTCCGAGGCGCTCGCCTCCTTTCTGCACCACAAGGCGGGGACGGTCAAGGGCGTGCGCCACACGGAGACCTTCGTGAGCCTCGACACCAAGAAGCGGATGGCCGGCCCGGGCATCGCCTGAGCGCCCCCGCGTTCCAAGCCGCCCTGCCCTGCGGTTGACGCTCCTAGGGCCGCTTCCGTACCATATCCCTCAGGCCGAGGTAGCTCAGTCGGTAGAGCACAGCACTGAAAATGCTGGTGTCCCCAGTTCGAGTCTGGGCCTCGGCACCAGCGCAGTGGGCGGAAGTGGCTCAGTGGTAGAGCATCACCTTGCCAAGGTGAGGGTCGCGGGTTCGAATCCCGTCTTCCGCTCCAGCCTCCCCTAAAGTCTCCGGCGCTCCACCGCCCCGCCCTTCTCTTCACCGTTCCCGGGAAGGGAGCGGATGGGCGCTGCCATCGCGGAGTTACGCTCCGGCGCGGCGGCGTGGTAGCGTCCAGCTATGGCAGAGAAGAACGCAGGGGCAATCATCGTCGCGGCGGGAAACAGCGCCCGTATGGATGGCGAGGACAAGATGCTCACCCTTCTGGGCGGCAAGCCGCTTATCGCCTACACCGTCGCCGCGTTCGAGAAGTGCGAGGCCATCAGCGCAATCGTCCTCGTCGTCAACGAGAACAACCGCGAGGCCATCGCCACGATGAGCGGCGAGATGGGGTGGCGCAAGACGATGCCGCTGGTCCTCGGCGGCGCGCGCCAGCGCCCTCCCGTCGGAGTGCGAGTGGGTCGTCGTCCACGACGGCGCGCGCCCGTTCGTAACGCCGGAAATCATCGAGCGTGGCCTGGTGGCGGCCGAGGAGACGGGGGCAGCGTGCGCGGTCATCCCAGCGTACACCTCTGATTTGCGAGTCGAACTCGATGGGCGGACAGTAGAGGTTCCTCGTCGCATCGAATCGGCACTCATCCAGACGCCCCAAGTGTTCCTCAGTTCCATCCTGAAAAATGCCCATGCTAAGGTGACGGACGATGTATTGAACGATGCCGCAATGGTCGGGCGCATCGGCGTTGAAGTAGTCACTTTCAATGGCGCGCGTTCCAATATCAAAGTGACAGCGCAAGATGACTTGGCGATGGCATATGGAGGATTGTTAGGGGAATTTGAAGACATGGTGAATCGAATAATCTATAGTAATGGGCTTATAGGTTGGGTTGAAAATGAGTCAAGATCTGATATAGGCATGTCTCATTCAAAAGAATTCAGGGTGATAGAAATCGGACTGGAACAAATGCATAATAGTCTGCGCCGCATCGATCCAGGTAAAATAGAGGGGTTAAATTATGCACAGATTTTATTAGCAATATCTGGGTTTCATTCATTAAGCCCGCAGCCTTAGTGCTAAAAGGCAGTAACTATTCCCAATCTAACGTTTTGGTTCGAATGGCGATGGAAGCACATATAGTCGCACAATTCATAAGCGCTAATCCAGATATTGGGGACTTGCTAGTAGATGGAAAAGATGTTAAATGGAAAGGTTCTTTGTCTTTCACTGATATGGCGAAAAAGGTGTCAGGCGGAGAGAATTGGTTGAGGCGATACAGCCAGCTCAGTGTATTTGCTCATCCAAGAAATCCTAGTCTTGGTATGCTTTTTGTGGGTGAGAAAATTGCATTGCTCGCGTCTTATGACAAGCAAGAGGCTGATAAACTATCTCGTTGTATCTATTCTATTCTTAGTGAGATAACACAATTCTTAGGTCTGATAGAAGGGTATGCGCATACGGCTGGGCTCGAATACAGTGAAAACCTTTTTGCCGTGCTCAGCGAGATTCGTGAGATGCGGCAAGCGATTGAAGAGGCGCAGCCCGATCTGGAATTGACATCGGAAGAAGAAGGGTAATCGTTGGAGCACAAGGGACCCCTATCAAACTCTACTGAGGCAACCGGGTGAAGATCGTTTCTAGCCCACCCCCGCCGCCCCGGCGCCAACGGTAGGTAGCATGGTGTTCGGCAGGCGGGGCGACCTCTCCGCTTCGTGAGCTACCCTCACGCCTACTCTCCGCACCCAACGCCGACGCCTCCCTCAGTCGATCGGCACGGGTGCCTGCGGACATTACTCGCTGGCGCCCCGGCCCCTGTTGCGGGAAGGGCGCGGCTTGCCGATAATGGCGGTGCCACGCCCGCAGGCCGGATGGCGCGGCTGAGACGCAGGAGGCCCAACCCGTGCATCCCTTCCAGTACCTAGCGCCAACGTCGGTGGCGGAGGCCGTGGACGCTCTGGCGCGCTACGGCGACCGCGCCAGAGCGCTCGCGGGCGGCACCGACATCCTCGTGCAGACGCGCACCGGCCGCTTCGACCTCGACGCCGTCGTGGACGTGAAGCGCGTGCCCGAGCTGACGGCGCTGACGCTCGGCGAGGACGGGCTAAGCATCGGCGCGGCGGTTCCGTGCTACCGCGTCTACGAGGATGCGGAGGTCGCGGGGCTCTACCCGGGGCTGATCGACGCGGCATCGCTCATCGGCGGCATCCAGATACAGTCGCGCGCGAGCCTCGGCGGGAACCTGTGCAATGCCTCGCCCAGCGCCGACGGCATCTGCCCGCTCATCGTCCACTACGGGCAGGCGCACAGCGCGGGGCCGGACGGGCGGCGCTCCACGCCGGTCGAGGAGTTCTGCGTCGCGCCGGGGCGGACGATTCTCGAACCGGGCGAATTCCTCGTGAGCATCGAACTGCCGCGCCCGCCCGCCGGGTTCGGCGGGGCCTACCAGCGCTTCATCCCGCGCAACGAGATGGACATCGCCGTCGTGGGCGTCGGCAGCTCGCTCACGCTGAACGCAGCGGGCGACCGCGTCGAGTCGGCGCGCGTGGCGCTGGCCGCCGTCGGGCCGACGCCCATCCTCGCACACGCGGCGGGCGATTCGCTCGTTGGCAAGACGCCGGGCATCGACGCCTTCCGCGAGGCGGGCGAGCTGGCGGCGGACGCGGCGCGGCCCATCAGCGACATGCGCGGCGACGTCAACTTCCGCAAGGAACTGGTGCGCGTGCTCACGCGGCGCACCCTCACCACAGCATTGGAGCGTGCACAATCATGACGACGGCGCCGGCCTCCCAGAAGATCATCCTGAACACCACGGTCAACGGGCAGGAGCACCAGTTGCTTGTCGCGCCCTACCACAGCCTGTTGGAGGCGCTGCGCGAGGCGGCGGGCCTGACGGGCGTGAAGGAGGGGTGCAACGACGGCAACTGCGGCGCGTGCACGGTGTCGCTGGACGGGCGCATCGTCGACTCCTGCCTCGTCCTCGCCGCAGAGGCGGAGGGCAGGCAGGTGCAGACGGTGGAGGGGATCGCGCCGGACGGCCAGACGCTCCACCCTCTGCAACAGGCGTTCTTGGAGGAGGCGGCGCTCCAGTGCGGCATCTGCACGCCGGGCTTCCTGGTGGCGGCCAAGGCGCTGCTCGACCGCGAGCCGGACGCCGACGAAGACCGCATCCGGCTGTGGCTCGCGGGCAACCTGTGCCGCTGCACCGGCTACGACAAGATCATTCGCGCCGTTCAAAAGGCCCAAGGCTAGAGACGCGCCCAACACCAGCACCCGAGGAGCAGACGACCTATGACCATCATCGAGCAGCCCAAGGAGTACAAGGTCATCGGCACGCGGCCCATCAGGCACGACGGGCTGGACAAGGTCATCGGCAAAGCGCAGTACGGCGCCGACCTGAAGCTCCCCGGCATGATCTGGGGCGCCCTGACGCGCAGCCCCTACGCCCACGCGCGCATCAAGCGCATCGATACGTCCAAGGCGGAGCAAGCGCCGGGCGTGATGGCCGTCATCACCGGCGCGGACATGCCCGTGGCGGAGGCTATCGAGATCGAGACGGGCGAGGAGGTGACCAACCTCGCCCACGCCAGCGACAAGCTCATGGCGCGCGACAAGGTGGTCTACAAGGGACACCCTGTCGCCGCCGTCGCCGCCGCTGATCAGAACGCAGCCATCGAGGCGGCGCGCCTCATCGAGGTGGAGTACGAGGTGCTGCAACCGGTATTGACGGTGGACGAGGCCATGGCGTCCGGCGCGCCCCTGGTGCACGAGGACTACGCCGGCAAAGACCTGGGCGAGGAGACGCGCAACACCAACGTCGCCGACCACTTCCGTCACGAGACGGGCGACACGGCAGCGGGGTTCGCGCAGGCGGCGGTGGTCGTGGAGCGCGAGTTCGAGCTGACGATGGTGCACCAAGGCTACATCGAGCCCCACAACGCCACCGCTCTCTGGAAGTCGGACGGCAAGATCGAGATCTGGACGTCCACCCAAGGCGCGTTCGGCGTGCGCAGCTCCGTTGCGCCCATTCTTCGCGTTCCGGAGACCGACATCCGCGTGACGCCGTTGGAGATCGGCGGCGGGTTCGGCGGCAAGATCCCCATCTACCTTGAGCCCGTCTGCGCCGTGCTCTCCAAGAAGGCGGGGCGGCCGGTGAAGGTCGTGATGGACCGCAAGTCGGTGTTTGAGGCGACGGGCCCGACGCCAGGCGGACGCATCCGCGTCAAGATGGGCGCGAACGACAAGGGCGACATCACCGCCGCAGAGGTTGACCTCTACTACGAGGCTGGCGCCTACCCCGGCTCCCCCGTCGGCGCGGGCGCGATGTGCGCCCTCGCCTGCTACCGCGTCGCCAACGCGCGCGTCGATGGCTACGACATCCTCGTCAACAAGCCAAAGACCGCCGCCTACCGCGCCCCTGGCGCGACCCAGGCCGCCTACGCCGTCGAGTCGGTGGTGGACGAGATATGCCAGGCGCTGGGGATGGACCCGCTCGACTTCCGCCTGCACAACGCGACACGGGAGGGCGACCGCCGCGCCGACGGCCCCGTCTATCCGCGCATCGGCAACCTAGAGCAGCTCCAGGCGCTCAAGGACTCGGAGCACTACCGCACGCCCCTCGAGCGCGAGGGGGCGGACGGCAGGCTACGCGGGCGCGGCGTCGCCAACGGCTTCTGGTTCAACGGCGGCATGCAGTCCTGCGTCACCATCAACGTCAACAGCGACGGCGAAGTCGGCCTCGTCGAAGGCTCCGTCGACATCGGCGGCACCCGCGCCTCCATCGCCATGCAGGCCGCCGAGGTGCTGGGGCTGAGGGCGGAGGAGGTGCACCCCGTTGTGGTGGACACCGACAGCGTGGGTTACACCGACATGACCGGCGGCAGCCGCACGACGAACGCCACCGGCTACGCCGCCTACCTCGCCGCACAGAACGTCATCGCGGGCATGAAGGAGCGCGCGGCCATCCTCTGGGAAAGCAACGCGGACGACGTGGAATTCGAGGACGGCGTCTTCTCCAGCAAGCACGACTCGGAGCTCAAGGTCACCTTCAAGGAGCTGGCCGCCAAGCTCACCGAGACCGGCGGGCCTCTCGCCGCCAGCGGCTCCATCCGCCAGCGTGGGAGCGGCGGCGGCTTCGGCTCGCACCTGGTGGACGTGGAGATTGACCCCGAGACGGGAAAGGTGGACGTAATCCGCTACACCGCCGCCCAGGACGTGGGCAAGGCCATCCACCCCTCCTACGTCGAGGGGCAGATCCAGGGCGGCGCCACGCAGGGCATCGGCTGGGCGCTCAACGAGGAGTACTTCTGGAGCGACCAGGGCGTAATGGAGAACTCCACCTTCCTCGACTACCGCATGCCGACGGCGCTCGACCTGCCGATGATCGACGCCATCATCGTCGAGGTACCCAACCCCACCCACCCCTTCGGCGTGCGCGGCGTCGGCGAGACGCCCATCGTCGCCCCGGTCGGCGCCGTCGCCAACGCAATCCACGACGCGGTCGGCGTGCGCCTCACCCAAGCGCCGATGAAGCCGCAGCGCGTCCTCGCCGCCATCAAGGAGAAGAACGGCAACGGCGCGTAACCGCATGCCGACACTCTTCATCCCTATCCACATGCGCAGGTTCACCGGCGGCGCGGAGCGCGTGGAAGTGGAGGGCGCGACGCTCCGCCACGCGCTCAATCAGCTGGCCGAGCGCCACCCAGCGGTGATGGACGAGATCGTCCAGGGCGACCGCATCCGCCCCGGCCTCGCCGCCGTGGTGGACGGCGAGCAGACGGTGGAGGGGCTGCGCGCGCCCCTCAAGCCCGCCTCCGAGGTCCACTTCCTGCGCCCCATCTCCGGGGGCTGAGGCGCGATGAGACTCGCCGCCCGCATGTCGCGGCTGGGAACGGAGACGGCGTTCGAGGCGCTGGCGCGCGCGCGGGCGCTTGAGGCGCAGGGCCGCAGCATCATCCACCTGGGCATCGGCGAGCCGGACTTCGACACGCCGGAGCACGTCCGCGACGCGGCCAAGCAGGCGCTCGACCAGGGCCACACCCACTACACGCCGTCGCCAGGCGTCATGGAGGTGCGGGAGGCCATCGCGCGCCATCAGACGCTGCGCCAGGGCTACGAGGTGGCGCCGAGCAGCGTCATCGTCACGCCCGGCGGCAAGCCGGTGATGTTTTTCACCATCCTCGCGCTCGCCGAGCCGGGCGACGAGGTTATCTACCCCAACCCCGGCTTCCCCATCTACGAATCGATGATTCGCTTCGCCGGGGCGGCGCCCGTGGCGTGGCCCTTGCGCGAGGAGAACGACTTCGCCGCCGACGTGGACGAACTGCGCTCGCTCGTCTCGCCGCGCACCAAGCTCATCATCGTCAACTCGCCCAACAATCCGTGCGGCAGCGTCATCCCGCCCGGCGGCCTGCGCCGCATCGCGGAGATCGCGAACGAGGCGGACGCGGTCGTGCTGAGCGACGAGATCTACAAGGACTTCTACTTCGAGAGCGAGCACGTCTCCATCACCGGCTTTCCCGGCATGCGAGAGCGCAGCGTCATCCTCGACGGCCTCTCCAAGTCCTACGCGATGACTGGTTGGCGCCTTGGCTACGGCGTCTTTCCCGAGCCGCTGGTGGAGCCGGTGTCGCGCCTGATGACCAACAGCGTCTCCTGCACGGCGGCGTTCACGCAGATGGCCGCCATCACCGCGCTAGAGGCGCCGCAGGACGGCGTGCGCGCGATGGTGGCGGAGTTCGCCGAGCGCCGCGACATCATCGTCGACGGCCTCAACGCGCTGCCGGGCGTGCGCTGCCGCGTGCCGAAGGGCGCGTTCTACGCCTTCCCCAACGTCGAGGGCACAGGGCTATCGAGCCAGGAGTTCGAGCGCAAGATGCTGAACGACGCGGGCGTGTCGCTGCTCTCCGGCACGGCGTTCGGCGAGTTGGGACAGGGCTACGTCCGCATCTCTTTCGCCAACTCCGCCGCGAACCTGCGCGAAGCGCTCGCGCGGATGGAGCGCGCGCTGGCGAGGTAGCGTAGACAGCGTCCGCCCTCCGATTTCACTCAGGGCGAACGACGGATGGGGGCGCGCCTTTCCTCTGTGTGCGTAGAGGCGGATCTTGCGGTTCCGCCCCGCCCCCTACCCCTCCCTGCGCCGCGCACTCGCCACGCCGCGGCGTGCTTTGCCGTCGGGCGTGAAGAGGTCGGGCCATTGGGCACGGAGGGCGTCGGCCTCGGCGCGCGTCTTGCGGGCGACGCCGGGGAAAGTGGTGAGGCGGTCGTAGGGGCGGCAGGCGTCGATGACCATGCGGTTGTTGTAGTAGCGCCCCGCCTCGCTGCCGTAAGACATCGGGTCGAGCGAGGTGCTCCACATCTTACGCACGATGTCGATGTCCTCGGTTACCTCCGTGCGCGTGCAGAGCGCCCACAGCACCTCGTTGGTGTCGGTCGGGTCGATGTCGTCGTCCACGACGATGACGAACCGGTTGGCGTAGGCGCCGGCGTGGACGGAGGTCGCCGCGTGGCCGACCTGCTTGGCGTGGCCGGGGTAGAGCTGCGTGACGGCGACGACGTTGAGCAGGCGTCCGCCGCCCGCCTCGTGCGACCACGCGCCGACGACGCCGGGGATGCCGGCGCGTTCCAGCTCGTTCCACAGCAACGCGGCGCGCATAGGGCTGCGGAAGTAGGTGTTGTCGTTCGGCGGCTTTCCGGGGAGGCAGCCGAGCACGATGGGGTCGTTGCGCCACAGGACGGAGGAGACGTTGATGACGGGCATATCGCGCTCGCCGCCCGCGTAGTAGCCCGTCCATTCGCCGAACGGCCCCTCGGCGTGCGTCTCGCCGATGGGAATCTCGCCCTCGATGACCAGCTCCGACGTTGCGGGGACGGGCAGCCCCGTCTCCGGCGCCGCGACGACCTCGAGCGCCTCGCCGAGTACGCCGCCCGCGACGGCGTACTCGTCCACGCCGTAGTCCACCTCGATGCCCCCGAGCACCAGCAGCAGCGGATCGTGCCCGAAGGAGACGGCCACCGGGCACGCTTCGCCTCGCGCCCAATACTTGTCGCGGATGAGGCGCCCGTGCTTGCCGGGCGAGATCATGATGCCCAGCGTCTTCTCGTCGTGCACCTGCACGCGGTACGTCCCCGCGTTCACCCAGCCGGTGTCCGGGTCTTTCGTGAGCACGATGCAGCCGGTGCCGAGGAAGCGCCCGCCGTCGTCCGTGTGCCACAACGGAGCGGGGAACTGCGTTACGTCGACGCGCTCGCCGACGGCGCGGTTCTCCAGCACGGGGCCGTCCTCCACCAGCACGGGCGCGATAGGCTCCATCCGCCGGATCCTGTCACGCCATTCGCGGACGAACTCCTGCCGCGTCAGGTGTGTGGGCAGGCCGAGCGTGAGCAGCACGCGGGGCAGCGAGGTCAGCACGTTAGCGGCGAGGCGCTGCCCGTCCGCGTGCCCCTGGATGCGCTCGAAGAGGAGCGCAGGGTTCTCCATCTCCCACTGGAACAGGTCTACGATGCCGCCCAATTCGAGGTGTGGGTCCGCGCCCTCGACGCGGGTCAGTTCGCCCATCGCCTCGACGCGCTCCAGCCACTCGCGCAGGTCGCTTACTGCCATAGCGCCTACTCCGCTCCAAATTCGGCGGCGATGCGGCGGGTGAACTCCTGCCGCGTCTCCTCCGCCTTGCGCTTGACGGCGGAGTTGCCCAGCGTGGCCATCCGCCCCATCAGCGCGAAGTCGAGGCCGTACTTGACCAGCGTTCCGCCGCCGGACGCCTCCTCCAACTCCAGGGAGAGGCGGTTGAGTTTGAGGCGGTTGCCCATGCGGTCTTGGCCGCCTCCCGACACTACTACCCGCTCCATCTCGACCGTCTCCTCGACAGCGAGGTCGAGGTCGAAGGCGACCTTGAACGGGCCGACGCGCTGGACGACGCTAGCGCGGTAGGCGTCCGGCCCGGTGGACGTGATGGACTCGCAGCCCGGCAGGCAGCGTGCGACGCGCGGCAGGTCCCAGAAGAGGCGCCACACCTCGCTCGGCGGCGCGCCAACGCTGAATTGGTCGCTCAGTTCCATCGCCTAGCCGCTCCCCTGTCCCGGCGCGTTGATCACGCCCTCGGCGAACCGCGTCAGGTAGTCCTTGCGCGCCTCGAGGCCCTTGGGCAGGTTGTAGAAGGTCACGTTCACGAAGTCTACGCCGTGCTCGGCCAACGCGCCGAATCCTTCCAAGCAGTCCTGCGCGTTGCCGGTCACGGCCCAATCCTCGACCCTGGACTCCTCGCCGATGTTGATGCGCACCATCGTGTCTTCTTGCATGTCCCACGTGCGGTACATGCGGTAGGAGGACTCGGCGGCCTCGGCGGCCTGTTCGACGGCGCTGCGCTTGTCGTCGGCGAACGCCACGCCGCGCGAGATGGTGAGGCGGCCGGGGCTGAGGGCGCGGGCGGCGCGTTCGTCGCGGTAGGCCGCCGCGAGCGCGGGCACGTCCGCGAATCCTATCTGGGGCGCTAGGTAGCATGCGTCGGCGATGCGCGCCGCCCGCCGAACGGCGCCGTCGCTCTGGCACGCGATCCAGATGGGCGGATGCGGCTTCTGCACGGGCGTGAAGCCCATGCGCGCGCCATCCAGCCGCCAGTGCTCGCCGGCGTGATTAACCGCCTCCCCTTGCCAAAGCTGCTTCATCGCCTCAATCGACTCGGTGAGGCGCGAGGCGCGCTCCTTGCGCGTCGCGCCTACTACGGCTAGCTCCGCCTCGCGGTAGCCGATGCCTACACCGAAGATGACGCGCCCCTTGGAGAGCTGATCGAGCGTCGCCACCTCCTCGGCGGCTAGCACCGGGTTGTAGAGAGGCAGCAGCACGATGCCCGTGAGCAGGTTCATCTCGCCCGTCTCGGGGACGAGGCGCGCGAGCGTCTGAAAGGGCTGCGGCCACACCGTGGGGTGCGAAATCCAATGTTGGGGCATCGTTACGGTGGAGAATCCCGCGTCGCGCGCAACGTGGCATATCTCCACCAGGTCGTCGAACTGCTCGTGGAGAGGCCGCGCGCGGTCGGTGAGGAAGGAGCGGAGGTAGAGGCCGTACTGCATGGGATGAGAGCGCCTGCGCTAGGTGAGGATTGGCGGTCAGGCTATCACGAACGGGCGCCCGCCTTGTGGCGGCGGGGCGCGCCGCCTAGCATAGCGCCCGCCAACGATTCGGGAGCGCAAACGCCGATGAGACCATTCACACTTCATGAGCCAACCTCCGCGGCGGAGGCGTCCGCCCTGCTGCTGGAGCGCGGTGAGGCGGCGCGCCTCTACGCGGGCGGCACCGAGCTACTGCTGGCGATGAAGGGCGGCTTCCTGCCGTGCGACCACATGGTGAACGTGAAGACCATCCCCGGCATGGACGCTATCGCGCTCGACGGCGGCGCCCTGGTGATCGGCGCGGCGGCGACGCACGCGGCCATCGTGCGCGCGCCTATCGTGCGCGAGCGCTTCTCGCTCGTCGCGCAGGTGGAGCGGCGCGTCGCCAACGTGCGCGTCCGCAACGTCGGCACGCTTGCCGGGAACCTGTGCTTCGCGGAGCCGCACTCCGACCCCGCCGCGCTGCTCCTACTCTACGACGCGGAGGCGGCGGTCGAGGGCGCGTCCGGCGAGCGACGCATCCCCATCGCCGACCTACAGACCGGGCCGTATGAGACGGCGCTCGAACCCGGCGAGGTGATGACCGCGATTCGCGTGCGCCCGCTGCCCAACGACGCGCGGGCGGCCTATCTGAAGTTCGGCATCCACCACCGCCCAACCATCGGCGTCGGGGCGATGCTGCGCGTCGTAGACGGCGTGGTCGCGGAGGCGCGTCTCTCGCTGGGCAGCGTCCCTCCGATGGCGCGGCGCCTCCTCGAGGCCGAGGCGCTGCTCGTGGGCGAGCGCGCCGAGCGCCTAAACGCGGAGTCGTCCGCCGTCGCAGCGGCAGGGGACGCGGCGGCGGCGCAGGCGGACGCGGTGGACGACCTCCACGGCAGCGCGGAGTACAAACGCCACCTGGTGGGCGTGTTCGTGCGCCGTGCTATCGCGCAGGCGGCGGCATGAGCAGCGCAACGCCGCAGATTCGCGTTGCCTGCGAGGTCAACGGGCGTCCCGTCGAGGCGGACGTTGAGCCGCGCGCGTTCCTCATGGACCTACTGCGAGGCGAGTTCGGGCTGACGAGCGTCAAGCGCTCGTGCGACATGCAGGTGTGCGGCGCGTGCGCCGTGCTGCTGGACGGCCAGCCGGTGAGTTCCTGCACTCTCCCCGCGTTCGAGGCGCGCGGGCGCAGCGTGTTGACGGCGGAGGGCCTGGCGGGAGAGCCGCAGGGCGAGGCGCTCGCCCGCGCCTTCGCGCAGCACGCCGCCTTCCAGTGCGGTTTCTGCACGCCGGGCCTGTTGCTCACCGCCAAGGCGTTGCTCGACGCCGCGCCCGCGCCCTCCGCCGAGGAGCCTGTGCCGCTGCACTGGCTACAAGAAGATCGTCGAGGCCGTCTTAGCGGCGGCGGAAAGCAGCGCGGTATGAGCGCGCGAGAATTCAGCGTCGTAGGCCAAGCGGTCCCGCGCGTGGACGCGGAGGAGAAGACGTCCGGCCGCGCCAAGTACACGACCGACCTGGCGTTGCCAGGGACGGCCTACGCCAAACTGGCGCTCAGCCCCCTGCCCCACGCGCGCATCGTGAGCATCGACGCCTCGCGCGCCCGCGCGTTCCCCGGCGTCTACGCCGTCCTCACCGCCGCCGAGCTGACGGGGATGGAGACGCACTACGGCTCCGACCGCAAAGATCGCCCCATCGTGGCGATGAACAAGGTGCGCTTCGAGGGCGAACCCATCGCGGCGGTGGCCGCCGTCGATCCGGCGACGGCTGAGGCGGCGGTCGAGTTAATCGAGGCGGAGTATGAGGCTCTGCCTCCGGTCATCGGCCTGGAGGCGGCTCTCGCCGCGAACGGCGAGCCGGTGCAAGAGAGCAACGTCTGCCACCGCTACGAGGTGGCGTGGGGCGACGCGGCGGGCGCCATGGCCGAGTGCGACCACGTGTTCGAGGACACCTTCACCTTCCCGATGGTCTACCACTACGCGATGGAGCCGCACGCGGTCATCGCCGACTACCAACCCGACCGCCTCAGCGTCTGGTCGTCGGCGCAGCACCCCTTCCTGGTGCGCGCAGAGCTGGCGCGCGTCTTCCGCAAGCGCCTCGACCAGGTGCGCGTGGTGGTTCCCTACGTAGGCGGCGGCTACGGCAGCAAGTCGTACACCAAAATCGAGCCGCTCGCCGCCGCCCTCAGCCGTCTGGCCGGGCGCCCCGTCCGCCTCGCGCTCTCGGTGGAGGAGGCGATGAAGACCGTGCGCCGCCACGCGACGCGCGCCACCATCCGCACCAGCGTGCGCGCGGACGGCGTGTTCGTCGCCCGCGAGTGCCGCGTCGAGCTGGACACCGGCGCCTACACCGACAACGGCGTGCGCGTGACGGAGCGCGCCGCCGACCGCCTCCCCGGCCCTTACCGTTTCGAGCACTTGCGATCAGAGGCGGTGGGTCTCTTCACCAACACCACGCCCGCCGGGTCGTTCCGCTCCATCGGCGGGCCGCAAGGCGCGTGGGCGTGCGAATCGCACACCGACAACATCGCCCACGCCCTCGGCGTCGACCCCCTCGAGCTGCGCTTGAAGAACCTCGCGCGTCCCGGCGAGGAGTTGCTGCGCGGGCGCCGCCGCCTCGAGGCCGACCTAGCGGCGCCGCTGGCGGAGGTTGCGCGCGGGTTCGGCTGGCATGGCTACAAGCCCGCGCCGACGGCGCCCCACATCAAGCGGGGCATTGGCATGGCTTGCGCCGTCGCCAACGCGGGCGCAAGCCCCATCTCCGGCGCGTTCGTCCGCCTGCACGCGGACGGGAGCGCCACGGCGCACGTAGGCACGACGGAGATCGGCCAAGGCTCGCGCTCCGCGCTGGCGCAGATCGCCGCCGAGGAGCTGCGGTTGCCCCTAGGCAGTGTCCGCGTCATCGCCTCCGACACGGACGCGGTTCCCTACGACCGATCGACGGGCGCGAGCCGCTCCACCACGCTCGCCGGCCTCGCCGTGCACGACGCGGCGGCGGACGCGAGGGGGCAGGTGGCGGACGCGGCGGCGCGCTACTTCGAGACATTCGCGGAGCAGGTGACGTTGAGCGAGGGCAGCGCCTCTTTCGAGGGCGAGAGCGTCTCCTACGGCACGCTCATCGGGCAGGTGTTCGGCGGCGCAGGCGGCGAGATCGTGGGGCGCAGCGCCATCACGCCCAACCACCCCTCCGGCAAGCTGGCGGAGGATCCGGTCTTCTGGGAGGTGAGCATGGGATTCGCCGAGGTGGAAGTGGACACCGAGACGGGGCGCGTGCGTGTCCTGCGCTACACCTCCGTCGCCGATCCCGGCAAGGCGATTAATCCCGCGCAGGTGGAGGGCCAGGACGAGGGCGCGGCGATGCAAGGCGTCGGCCACACGCTGTTCGAGGAGATGCGCTACGAGGAAGGCCAGCTGATGAACCCAAACCTGATTGACTACCGTGTTCCCACGTTCGGCGACCTGCCGGACGAATTCCACACGGTGTTGTTGGAGCGCGGCGACGGCCCCGGCCCCTACGGCGCCAAGGGCGTCGGCGAGGGGGGCATCGTCGCCGTAGCCCCGGCAGTCGCCAACGCGCTCTTCAACGCGACCGGCGCGCGGATACGCGACCTGCCCCTCACGCCGGAGCGGGTGTGGCGCGCGCTGAGGGAGGCTGCCGATGCGTAGGATCATCGTCGCTATCACCGGCTCATCCGCGCCCATCTACGGCATCGCGGCGCTGGAGGCGCTGCGCGCCAGCGAGGGCGTGGAGACGCACCTGGTGGTGTCGGAGGGCGCGCGGGCGTCGCTGCGCCACGAGGCGCCGGAGTGGACGCCGGAGCGATTGGCTGCACTGGCGGACGTCTCCTACGCGCCGAACGACATGGCGGCGGCGATATCCAGCGGCTCTTTCAAGACGGACGGCATGCTGATCGCGCCCTGCTCGATGAAGACCCTCGCCGCCGTCGCCAACGGCTATTCCGTCGACCTCATCGCCCGCGCCGCCGACGTGTGCCTCAAGGAGCGGCGCCGCCTCGTGCTGCTGCCGCGCGAGACGCCCCTCAACCGCGCGCACCTGGTCAATATGCTCGCGGTCAACGATATGGGCGGGGTGCTGCTGCCTCCCATGCCCGCCTTCTATGGGTGCCCCGAAACTATCCGCGACATGGTGGACCACACCATCGGCAAGGCGCTCGACCTGCTCGGCGTGCCCCACGCGCTGTTCCGCCGCTGGGGGGAGGGCTAGGCCACGTGTCCCGCTCCATCGGCGACAGATTGCCTGATCCGCTGCTCGCGGCGCTCGCCGCCCCATCCGCCGCGGAGCGCGCCGTCGTCGCGTTGACCGTTGACGCGGCGGGACGCCCCCACCCGGCGCTACTGACCTACGCCTCCGTGCGCCCACACGAAGACAGTGCGCTGCGGATGGAATTCGCGCCGAATAGCGCGTCCGCCGCCAACCTGCGCGCCAACGGCGTGCTGACGTTGGCGTTCGTCGACGAGACGATGGCCTACTACGTCAAGTGCGGCGACGCGGCGCTCGACGGTGGCGATGAGCGCACGGCGCGCTTCCTGCTGCGCGTGGAGGACGTGCTCGTAGACGCTCCGGCGGCGCACGAGGTTGGCGCTTCCATCCGAACGGGGATAACCTTTCGCGGCGGCATCTAGGCTGTCTCCCCGTCTATGCGCAACTTCGAGTACGCCCAACCCGCCACCGCGAGTGAGGCTAGCCGCCTGCTTGCCGACAGCGACGACACTCTCGCGCTAAGCGGCGGGACGGCGGCGGTCGTACTGCTGCACCTAGGTCTGCTGCGCCCCAGCCTAGTCGTGGACCTGGGCGGCGCGACGGAGATGCAAGGCATCGAGCGGCCCAACGGCGGCATGCGCGTCGGGGCGCTGACCACCATCCGAACCCTAGAGACCTCCGCCGCCGTCGCCGTCGCCTACCCGATCCTGGCCGAGGCCGCGTCGCAAGTGGGGAGCGTGCGCGTGCGCAACGCGGCCACCGTCGGCGGCGCCGTCGCCTACGGCGAGCCGCAGACGGACGTTCCCGCCGCGCTCATCGCCCTCGGCGCTGAGGTCGAGGCGCAACACGGCGATTCGCGGCGCTCGCTGCCTCTGGCCGACTTCTTCCACGGCCCCTACGAGACCGACCTGGCGCATGGCGAGATCGTGAGCGCCGTATCGCTCCCCGCGCCGCAAGCGCGCACCGGCGGCTGTCACGCCAAGTTCACCATCGGCTCGATGGAGCACAAGCCCGTCGCCAACGCCTCCGCCGTCGTAACCCTGGACGCGGACGGCGCTTGCCTGGCGGCGCGCGTCGTCGTTGGGGCCGTCGGCCCGACGCCGTTGGTAGCGGAGCGGGCGGCTAGCGCGTTGCTAGGCGCGCCCATCGGCGAGGCCAACGCGAGAGAGGCGGCGCGTGTCGCCGCCGAGGACGCCGAGCCTATCGACGACCTGCGCGGCTCCGCCTGGTACAAGCGGCGCATCGTGCGCGTGCTCGTCGAGCGGGCGGTGCGCCGCGCGGCGGAGCGGGCGGCGGCATGAGGGTCGTCGGCAGCTCTCCTCCCACGCTCGAGGCGGAGGACAAGGTCGCCGGGCGAACGCGCTACCTGCCCGACGAGGTAGTCCCGGGGATGGCGCACGCCAAGGTGCTGCGCAGCCCCTACGCTCACGCCCGCCTCGTCTTCATCGACGCCTCCCCGGCGCGCGCCCTGCCCGGCGTGGTCTGCGTGCTGACGCGCGACGAGGTGCTGGCCGACCCGCGAGTCGGGAACCTCTACGGGTACGTGTTCAGGGACGCGCCCCTGGTCGCCATCGACCGCGTGCGCTACCAGGGAGACATCGTGGCGGTGGTCGTCGCCGAGGACGTTCACACGGCGGAAGAGGCGCTGGAGCTCATCGACGTCGAGTACGAGGAGTTGCCGCGTCTGCTCGACGCGGAGGAGGCGATGTCGCCCGGCGCGCCCCTCATCCACGACCGCATGTATCCCATCGCGTCGGAGCTGCACCCCATCGAGGGGACGAACGTGTGCCACCGCTCCACCTTGGAGACGGGCGACGTGGAGAGGGGGTTCGCGGAGGCGGACGCGGTGTTCGAGGACGTGTACGAGGCGCCGCCGGTGCAGCACTGCGCGTTGGAGCTCCACGCCGTCATAGCCGACGTGCGCGACGACGCGATGACGGTGCGGACGAACTGCCAAGCGCCCTTCCCCCTGAAGGCGGAGCTGGAGCGCATCTTCAAGCGCCCGGCGCGCGTCATCGTCTCCTACGTGGGCGGCGGGTTCGGCAGCAAGAGCCGCGACCGCATCGAGGCCGTCGTCGCGGCGGCGTCCAATCTCGCTAAGCGCCCGGTAAGGCTGGTGCTCACGCAGGAGGAGACGTTCCTCGCCGGGTACATCCGGCCCGCGTTCAAGTGTTGGATCAAGACGGGCGTTACGCGCGACGGAATCATCACGGCGCGCTCCTACCGTTTCATCACCGACGCTGGCGCCTACGCCATCACCGGAGCGCGCAGCGCCAACAACACCGTCAAGGTGGCCGCCGGCCCCTACCGCATCCCCAACGCCTTCGTCGAGTGCTTCGCCGTCTACACCAACAAGCCGCCGTCGGCGCCCTACCGCGGCCTGCCCACTACGCAGCACACGATGGCCTATGAGACGCAGATGGACCGCATCGCCGACGAACTCGGCATCGACCGCGTCGAGATACGCAAGCGCAACCTGCTGAAGGACGGCGACATCCACATTACCGGCGACCTGATCCGCTCTTCGCACGTGGCCGAGTGCCTGGACGGCGCGGTGGCGGCGCTGAGCGGCCCCGCGCCCGCCGGCGACGAGCAGACGCTGCGGGGGCGCGGCTTCGGCTGCACCATCAAGTACACGCTCACGCCGCCTCAGCCCTCCGTCGAATCGGAGGCCGCCGTCGAGTTGGGCGCGGACGGGCGCTTCGAAGTGCGCGCCGCCACCGTCAACATCGGCCAAGGCTCCGACACCACGATGGCGCAGATAGCCGCCGAGGCGCTGGGCGTGGGCCTGGAGCAGATGCGCGTCGTTCACAGCGACACGGCGCTCGTCCCGCCCGACAGCAGCACGACGGCCAGCCGCTCCACCTACCACATGGGCAACGCGGTGCTGGACGCCGCGACGCGGCTGCGCGCCGAGGTGCTCGAGGTGGCGTCGGGGTTGCTGGAGGAGGAGCCGGACGCGCTCCGCCTCGACGGCGACGGCGTGCGCCTCGCGTCCGCCCCCGAGCGGCGCGTCGCCCTCGACGAACTGGTGGCCGCCAACGGCGCGCCGCTCCTTCAGTACGGCCAGTGCGAGGTGGGCGGCGAGTACGTGGACGAGCAGGGCAAGCGCTACCCCGTCGCCTCCACCTTCTGGACGTTCGCGGCGGCGGGCGCCGAGGTTGAGGTGTCGAGGGAGACGGGGCAGATCACGCTGTCCAGGGTCTCCTGCGCCGTCAACGTCGGCAGGGCGGTCAACCCCGTCTCCGTCCACAAGCAGATCGAGGGCGGTCTGGGCATGGAGTTGGGCCCCACCCTGTTCGAGCGCCTCGTGTGGGACGGCGACGGGCAGTTGCTCACCTCCTCACTGCTCGACTACCCGCTGCCCACGATGTCCACGATGCCGCGCTACGAGACGGCGCTGGTGGAGCCCGGCTTCCCCGGCGGCCCCTACGGCGCCAAGGGGATGGGCGAGGTCGGCTCCGTCGTCCTGCCCGCGGCCGTGCTCAACGCGGTGTACGACGCCACCGGCGTTCGATTCCACAGCGTCCCCCTCCACCCCGAGGCGGTGCTGCGTGCGCTGGAAGAGGCGGGGGAGGCGGCGAATGGCTAGCGCTCCCTTGCAGGTGGAGCTGACGGTGAACGGCGCAGCGCAGCGCCTGGCCGCGCAGCCGCGCGAGACGCTGCTCGACGCGTTGCGCGAGCGCCTGGGTCTCACGGGCTCCAAGAGCTACTGCCACTCGGGGGCGTGCGGCGCGTGCACGGTGCTGCTGGACGGCGAGGCGGTTTCCGCGTGCAGCACCCTCATCGGCCAGGTGCGCGGGCGTGCGGTTACGACGGTGGAGGGGCTATCGGAGGACGGCGGCCTGCATCCGATACAGCAGGCGTTCATCGACAACTGGGGCTTCCAGTGCGGCTACTGCACGCCGGGGATGCTCTTGCTCGCCAAGTCGCTGCTGGACGCGAACCCCGCGCCGACGGACGAGCAGATCGTGGAGCATATGAGCGGCAACATCTGCCGCTGCACCGGCTACGCAGGCATCCTCGAATCGGTGCGCGCCGCCGCGCGGGCGCTGCGCTCGGCTAGGGACTAGCCCGAAGCCGCCGCGACGCGCTCCTGCGTGCGCTCGGCGTAGGCCTCGACCTCCCGCAGCACCTCCGCGAGGGGGAGCACGTCGGCGTACTTCTCGTGCATGTCGAACAGGTTGATGGCGTGGGGCGCCTCGTCGCGGTCGAACACGCACTCCTCCGCCACGATCATCCGGTAGCGGTAGCTGCACCCGTCGACCACCGTCGCGCGGACGCAGCCGCTGGTCGTCTCGCCGACCACGATGACCGTGTCCACGCCCTCTTTGACGAAGTGGCTGACCAGCGGCGTGGCGAAGAAGGCGCTGGGGGCGGTCTTGTAGAGCACCGCCTCGCCGGGCAGCGGCGCGACCTCGTCGACGATGTTGTACATACGGCGTTCGCGGTCGGCGCGTGCGTCGTCCACGTGCTTCGGCGCGGGGCGCCCGCCGCGATTGGCGTAGCGCCAGTCCTTCACGCCGGAGGAGTGCTCCGAGAGGCCGGTGACGTAGGCGACGGGGATGCCCGCGCCGCGCGCGGCGGCGAGGAGGCACTGCACGTGCGGCAGCGCCTCCCATCCGGCGAGGCCGCAGCTGCCCGGCCAGCGCTTGACGGCCTCGAGCAGCGGCTCCGGCTCGTCGCCGAACACCCAGCGGTACATATCCACCAGCAGCAGCGCGGGCTTGGCGCCGAAGCCGACGGACGGCTGCACAAGCGACGCCGCCCGCGCGCGGTCTTGCTCCGACAGGTAACGCTCCCAGATTCGCTCGGCCATCCCCTGCCCTCCCAAGGTGGTGGCGCGAACGCTAGCACACTCGGCGCAGGGGCGCTTGACGGAGGGGGCTATGCTGTTGCCATGGGAACCTTCACTAGCCCGCTGCGGCTGACGGGGATGGACGGCCGGCGCTCGGTGGACGTGGAAGCGGTGGTGGACACGGGCGCCGCATACACCGCGTTGCCTGCCCGCTTGTTGCGGGAGATAGGCGTTGCGCCTATGGGCAAGCGCCGCTTCCTGCTGGCCGACGGGCAACGGGTCGAGATGGAGTACGGAGAGGCGCGCGCAACCATCGACGGCGAGAGCGTTGCGACGCTGGTGGTGTTCGGGGAGGACGAGGCGCCTGCCTTGCTGGGCGCGTATACGCTGGAAGGGCTGGCTTTGGCGGTGGATCCAGTGGAGCAGCGCCTGGTTCCAACGCACCTCATTATGTATTAGGGGCCATGGCGACCAGCCGGTCGCCCCTACGAAGGAGTGCCCCATCCCTCACTCCCAAGAGATTAAAGCCTTTTGTGGGGGATACCCCCACGCCCCCAGCCGAGGGGCTGCCGCCCCTCGGCGCTCCGCGCGTGAAGAGGCGTGGGGCTAGGAAGGCGGTTCGTCGGGGAGGGCGGCCAGTTGTTGGAGGTAGGCCCACAGGCCGCTCTGGGCTTGGGCGCCCGCGGCGCCTAGGCCCTCGGGGGGCGCCTCGGGCGCTTGGAAGTGGGGTTGGCGGCTGCGCGAGCGGGACGACTCGACCCAATCGTCCACCTCCTCCGGCGACAGGCTGGGGTGGTCCGGCCCGGCGGCGCAGCGCGCCCACCAGTTCATCCGCGCCTGCTCCTCCAGTTCCAGCATGCTCACGACCGCCTCCTCCAACGACGCGCCGGCGGTTACGGCGCCGTGGCCGCGCAGCAGCGCCGCCTTGCCGCCGCCCAACGTCTCCGCCACCGCTACGCCGTCCGCCTCCGAGACGATGAGGCGCGGGTGGGGATAGACGGGCAGCGGGTCGCGCACGAGCACGTTGCCCTCGTTGCACATCGGCGCGACGCCTCCGCCCAGCACGCTCAACAGCGTAGCGAAGCGCGGGTGGACGTGCACGACGGCCTGCGCGTCCGGGCGCGCGCGGAGGATGCACGCGTGCAGCATCACCTCGCTCACCTGCGACACGCCTGGCGGCGCCTCGACCAGCGTCGCGTCCAGCGCGCAGACGACCATATCCTCCGCGCGCATCACTGCCAGCGCGTCCACGGCGTAGCCGCGCCCCTTGGTTACGAACCGCTCGGGGTCGCCGGGCAGACGCATAGCGGCGTGGCCGAGGGAGGCGAGCACGCCCGCCGCCAAGCCGGTTTGCGCGAGGATGCGGTTGGCGGCGGCGGTCTGCTCCTTCGCTTCGTCGAGGCCGGTCATCGGCGGCTCCTTTCGAGGGAGGCAGCGAGCATATCGTTTTTGTGTTCAAAAGTGTTACATTGTGTCATATTTACGGCAGAGGGAGCGGCAGTGCTACGGCGGGGTTGCGGCGCTCTTGCGGCTGATATGTGACACTTTTACGGGAGTGATGTAACACTTTGTGACAGGGGGAGAGGACGCGGCGGGACCCTTGGCATTCGCTCAGCGCGAACGGGGGCAGCGGGGAGGCGGGCGGGCGCGGGTTCATCAAGGGCATGTTAGCACGGGCGTTCTGTACTGGCAACGGGCGGATGGCGTAGGGCGAGAATCACGCAGGGGAGACGGGAGTGGCGGGGGAGGCGGCCGCCCTTCGAGTTCCCTCAGGGCGAACGCAGGGAGCTGAGGGCGGCTAGGCGATCGCCCCTACAGGGAAGGGGCGGGCGAGAAAGCGGGGGCGCTGGCGAATTCGTAGACAGGCAGGGGATCCGTCCGCGCGACCCTGCCCTGTCCGTGGACGAGCAGGCGTGTCCTCTCAGTGGTCTCGGCGCTGAAGGAGGGCTCGCCGCAGCGGCGGCATACGGTGGCGGGCACGCCCTCGACCTTCACGTGGCGCCCGTTCACCTTGAGCACCATCTCCACCTCTTCTTCGCGGCTTCTCTCGCCGTGGCAGACGATGCACCTGAACATGGCTACCTCCTATCCGTATGGCCCCACCACCTGTCAGGGTCCGGCTCGTATATTGTAACAAGCTTGACAAGGGGATCATCCACGATTGACACCTGCATGTGAAGCGGGCGTCCGGCGCTCGTGAAGCCAAGGAGCAGCCAGGTCGGCCCGTACTTGTCATCCGGGTACTCCTCCACCACTGAGGCGTTCGCGCCAGCCTCTCGAATCTCGATATTGCTGATGCCTCTCTCTAGGGCGCGCATCGAGGCGTGCTGCGAGAGGTTAAATTCTCTCGCGAGGAGTTGTGAGCGAATCTGCGCTAGCGTCTTCAATGTCCCTTTTGCCGCAGGCCGCGCCCGATGCTGCGCTTGATGATGCGCGCCGGTTCCCTACATCGCCAGCCCCGTTTGTCACTCCGGCCCCGCCCCTACCCTCACATCCGACTGCCAAATGGCCCTTGCCCTCTGTGGGCGCCGCCCTATGCTGTGAGGGTGCGCAGCGGCAGCCGTGGGCGTGGTTGCTAGGCTCGGAGGCTGGCTCAGAACGTCCACGATAGGCGCGGCGGCAGAATTCAAAAGAAAGGAGGTGACAGCATGAGAAACGATGGCCGAGCATTCGGGACAATCATCGTTGTCCTCGTTGCAGCGGTTGCAGTGTTGTGGGTGCTGCAACAGTGGTGGTTTTGGTTCATATTGATATCCGGCATAGCCATCGCCGCCTTGGTAATCTGCTGGATAAAGCGACCGAAGTAGCCTGCGGCAGCGCAGGCAAACACGACACTCCGTTGTTCGCGGTAGGGGCGGGTTTGAAACCCGCCCCTACGCTTATGTTGTCCTTCGCCGCCTACGCCACGAACCGCGCGTCCTTCGGTCGCGGTTTGCCGCCGTGGACGGAGGGTTCGGCGCACCATTTCTGCGCGAGGCGGCGGACGGCGCGGTAGGTGACTTCGTCGAAGCCGAGCAGGTCGCAGATCACGCGGCGGTCAAGGAGGGCGCGGTTCGGGTCGGCGTCGGCGAGGTAGGCGGGCTTGAACTCCTTGTCGCGGAATTCGTCGAAGATGCGCTCCGCCGTCGCTAGCTGCGCGTCGCTCAGTGCGCGAAAGTCGAGGACGGGCAGGGACTCGGCTGCGCGGATGCTAACGATGCTGCGCCCAGGCTGCTGTCGGCTAGAGCGCCACCAATAAGAGAGCAGCCCGAGGGTGCAATTGGCCCATAGGAGGAAGACATAGTCCCACCTTGCATCGTCAAAGGCCACGTTCGGCCAGGCGCGGCCTCCGATGCTTGGCCGTTCGGTGAAGGCGGCGGCCAGCGGCTGCGAGCCAAGAGTAAAGTCAATAGTTAGGTGCGCACGACTGGCAGTAGCCCAGACGGTGGCGGCTTTTTCCTCCATTCCCTGCCGCACACGTAGTTGGGAATCGGGTTCGCAAACCATCCGCGTCTCTTTGGTCGCGTCGTGGTTCCAAAGGGCGGGATAGGTGGAGGTCGAGCTTAGGGGCATCTTATCGAATGGCCCACGAGGAGCAGGGCCGGTGATGTCTCTACTCAAGACTCCAATCTTTCCCACGGTGTCTAACAGCGCTACCATCACATTGAGCGGGGATGCGTTGCCTGGAAGCCATAGCCCTGAGCGCGACAGCGCATGGGCTGTCTGCGCCACCGTAGGATCGGCGACACGGACTGCACTCCCGCGCCCCCCTATGGGGGCGGCTAGGGATTCCCCAGCCGCATCTATACCTATCATCAGAGGTGTGCCTCCGTAAGGCCCGTCATCAAGGCGTCTAACCGCCGCGTCGTCCGATAGCCTGCTTGCGAGCGCACTTGCGTGGGCAATGCTTTGGGGCCTGCGATTGAGGGAAGTGAACCGCGCACTGCCGCCGGGCACTTCGCCCGGTCTGAGCTTGCGGGCAACGACGAGGCACTCGGCTATGGCCGTGTCGGACGAGAAGGCCACGTCTCGACCATCGGAAATGATGCTCATCACCGCCATCTCCGTGTAATCGCGGGCGAGCATCCGCCGGAAGCCCTCCCACGACATTCCGTTGGCCATAGTGAGGGGAAGCACCAGCGCCAAGGCACCGCCGGGCTTTAGCTTCTTGTGGGCCAGCGCCACAAAGGCTGAGGCGATGCCGGCGTTGCCGTGATAGCAGGTGTCGTCCCCTAGCCGGTTCACGCGGGCCCCCATCGCAGTCTGATCCGCATCAGTGGCGCCGAAAGCGGCGAAGGCAGGGTTAGTGATGTCAGCATGGGCGCCTTCGTGGTTAGTGGCGCGGGTGAAGGGCGGATTCATGATGATGAGGTCGTAGGCGGCGTCGGGGATATCGACGCGCACCTGCGCGGCGGTCTCTTCGCCCGCGCTGCCGGTGCGCTTGGCGGGGTCGCTGGTGTTGAAAAGGGTGAGGACATCGGAGGATTGGAGGAGTTCGAGGGAGCCAATCTTGACGCTGCCGTCGTCCATGCGTCCGTAGGGCATGGTGTAGAGGCGGGAGTCGGTGAAGGCGACGGAGGGTTCGACGCCGGAGAGAGTTGAGCCGGTGATGTGGACGGCGGAGGGCATCACGTCGCATCCGTAGAGCACCTGCTCCATCATCACCTTGTGGAGTTTGGCCGCGTTGCCGCCGGCGCGTTCGTGGCGGGCGGCGATCTGCTCGTAGACGGCGGAGAGGAGGGCGCCCGTTCCGCAGGCGAAGTCGCCGACGCGGAGTTTGGCGATGGCGTCGGCGCTCGACCAGTCCACGCCGTCCATCTTGGCGACGGCGAGGCGGGCGAGGAGGGCGGCGGAGGCGGGGAGGGTGTAGAAGGTGGCGAGGTACTTTCGGTCGGCGATGAGGCGTTGGAAGACGCGGCCGGTGAGGTCGTGGGCGTTGTCGACGCCTGCGGAATTGACCCTCTGCGCGGCGCCGCGGAGGCGGCGGAGTATCTCGGCGGCGTCTTGGGCGGGCAGTTGCTGGAGGATGTCTTTGGCGATGGCGAAGATGGCCCAGTAGTTGACGGTGAGGATCTTCTCCCACGCAGCGAGCGTCTCGCTCTGCGGGTTGCCGCTGCCGTAGACGGCGGACAAGGGTTTGATGTCGGCGTGCATGCCCGCGATGCGTTCGTGGAAGACGAGGGCGTTGGCAAG
This sequence comes from Dehalococcoidia bacterium, assembly GCA_021296055.1. Classification (GTDB taxonomy): domain Bacteria; phylum Chloroflexota; class Dehalococcoidia; order Lucifugimonadales; family Australimonadaceae; genus JAGWBE01. The sequence goes on from JAGWBE010000031.1 coordinate 54,525, forward strand.
GATGGCGCATGCCATGCGCCACGTCTGGCCGACGTTGGTCATACCCAGCAGGCGGGCGATGGCCATTGTTACGCCGGGGGCGCGTGCGTTGATTTCGTCGAGGAACTTGGCGGCGGCCTCGATGCCCTCTTCGAGCGCGGCGGTGGCTTCTTCGACGGCGCGCTGGGGTACGGAGACGAGGCGGAGCATGTCGGCGAGGTCGTCGACGCCGCCCTCGAGCCAGCCCGATTCGGGGAAGCGCTGCGCGGGTTTGCCTCTGGCGGCCTCGGTGAAGACGCAGTAGGAGAGGCGGGCGCCGGAGAGGGCGGCTTGGAGGTCGTGGGCGTCGCTGACGTCGGCAGGGTAGCGGAGCGCGATAGCCGCCTCGATGACGCGGCTGTTGGAGGCGAGGGAGAGGCCGAGGCGCGCCTTGGCCTCGGGCTCGACGGTGTGCGCGGGCAGGTATTCGGCCTCGATCACGACGGGGGCGCGGTCGGGAGCGGCGACAATGATGTCGGGGCGGAGGCCGGGGTGGCCTGCGATGGCCTGGGTGTTCTCGGAGCGGATGCTGCTGCGGGGCAGCATGCGTTGGAGGATGGCGGCGGGGGCAAGTGTAGCGGGATTGGGGAGCGGGGGGATAGCGGCGCGTGGCGCGGTGTTCGCCCTTCGATTCCCCTCAGGGCGAACGGGAGACGTCTGCGCTAGAGTGGGCGGCGCGCGGCAAGCCTACGCCAGTGAAGGGGGCAACCATGCAGCAGCACGAGCCATTCATCGAGGCGGCTATCGCGGAGGCGCTGGCGTCGAAGGCGGACGGCGGGCAGCCGTTCGGGGCGGTGCTGGTGAAGGACGGCGAAGTGGTGGCGCGCGGGCGCAACCGCGTGAATCAGGACGGCGACCCCACTTCGCACGCCGAGCTGAACCTTGTGCGCGAGTTCTGCGCGTCGCGGCGCCAGGCCGACCTGCGCGGCTACGCGGTGTACGCGAGCTTCGAGCCGTGCGCGATGTGCGCGGCGGCGATCGCGTGGGCGGGCGTGTCGCTCGTCGTCTACGGCGCGGACGCGGGCGACCTGCCGTCGGCCTATCCGCGCCGTGCGAACCCGCTCTCCTGCGCGGAGGTGCTGGAGCGGTTCGGGAGCGAGGCGGCGGTGGCGCCGCACGTGCTGCGCGCGGCGGCGGCGGCGGTGTTCGGGGGCGACTAGAAGACCTGTTGTTCTGTCTCCCCACCCCCCACCCCCAAGAAGATAGGGAAATCTTTTGTGGGGGATACCC
>JAGWBE010000059.1:0-2950 GCA_021296055.1 Dehalococcoidia bacterium
CTCGGAGAGGCGCGCCCCGCGGTGCGGGCACACGTCCTGGAGCGCGGCGGGCGTCCCGTCCTTCCCGCGGAAGAAGACGAGCTCCTCGCCGAGCATCCGCACCTGGACGGGCTGGCGCTTGGGGATCTTGTGCTCGCTGATGGCGGGGTACCAGTAGTTGCGGAGGCCGTACTTGGGAATGAGGTGGCGAATGTCGCCGGAGAGGTCGGGCACATCGCCGATGGGCGCGTCGTGCTCCAACTGGCCTCGTGTCTGCGCGGTGAAGGTCGCCATGCTCATACCTCCGTGCCCGCCGTTGCGGGCGGGGCGCATCATACCATGGGCGCAAAGGGGGATGCAGCACACTCCCGTTGACAGGGGGCTTTGATGACAACACAGGGTGGGTCTATGGCGGAAGAGCGCTTCAGTTGGCTGCAAAGCGCTTACGCGCGTGAACGAGCGCTTGGGCGACCTCGCGCGCGGAATGGAGACCCTGCGCGTAGAGTTGGACCGCGGCTCCAGCGCCAATCTGATGCTTCAGGGCGTGATGTGGGCGACCATCGTGAGGGGCTTCGTCGCCCTCTACTTCAAGGGGTAAGCGCCCAGGCCGCCTTTCGACTTCGCTCAAGACCCCCGTTGGGGCGCAGCCAGCAGGTCGCCGGCCGCCTTGGCGCGCACGCGCAGCGCGTTGCTCGGCAAGTAGGTGAGCGGGATTTCGTCCACTTCCACCAATTCCACGGTCGCCGGGTCCGCGCCTGCGGCGACGGCTTTCGCCACCGCGTCGCGCTTGGCCGCCGCCAACGCCTGCCCGCGGTCTTGACCGTCGAGGGAGAACACCTGCTCCACCTGCCCCGACACCTGGGCGATGGCCGCGCCGATGGCGTTCGCCACCTCCGCGTGGGCGGGCCGCAGTGCCTCCGACGCGCCCTCCAAGTTATCCGGCAGCAGGATGTTGCCGCCGCCGACGAGCACCACGGGGACAGGGCCCGCCGCCACCTTCATGCGGTCGATGAGGTCCTCCACGCGCCGTTGGATAAGCCGCAGGCCGCGCACGGCGGGCGCGGCGTCGCCAACGGAGGCCAGGCCGCCCGCGACGACGAGGTCGGTCGCCGTCAGCACGCCTCCGCCGAAGCACAGCGCCTCCTCCGTCAGGCGGTAGGCGACGCTGCGCGGGCCGACGGCTAGCGGCTCGGCGCTGACGATGCTCCCTCCGCCCAGGCCGGTGGAGACCACGTCGGGCATGCGGAAGTTGGTGCGTACGCCCGCGATGGAGACGGCCACGGACGCCTCGCGCGGGAAGCCGTGGACGAGCGCCCCCACGTCCGTCGAGGTGCCGCCAACGTCCACCACGATGCCGTCGCGCACGCCCGATAGGAACGCGGCGCCGCGCATGCTGTTGGTTGGGCCCGAGGCGATGGTGAAGACGGGGTAGCTGGCCGCGTAATCCGCCTGCATCAGCGTACCGTCGTTCTGCGTCAGGTAGAGCGGCGCGTCGAGACCCAGGCGCGCCATAGCCTCGCGGATAGCGCCGATAGTGCGTTCGGCGGTCAGCGACAGCGCCGCGTTCAACGCCGTCGCGTTCTCCCGCTCGAGGATGCCGACGCGCCCTATCTGATGCGACAAACTCACGCGCAGATGCGGCGCTTCCTCGCACAATAGCGCCGCCGCCCGTTCCTCGTGGCTCGCGTCCACGGCGGAGAAGACGCCGCAGACGGCGGCGGCCTCTATCCCGTCCTGCCTCAACAGCCGCCCGACGGCGCGGATCTCTCCGTCGTCCAGCGCGCTGATCTCTTTGCCGTCGAACTCGTGGCCGCCGTGCGCCATGTAGAACACGCCGCCGATGGCCGCCTTCAGGTCGTCGGGCCAGTCCACCAGCGGGTGCAGCAAGCGCGTGGCGGGCACGGCGAGGCGGACGACAGCGGTGGGGGCGAGACCGCGCCGCTCCAACAGCGCGTTCACGAAGTGGGTGGTGCCCAGCATCACACCGTCGATGGCCGCGCCGGGGGGCGCGTCGCGCAATACCGCGTCCAGCGCCGCCACGATGCCGGAGGTCACGTCTCCCGTCGTCGGACGCTTCGCCTGCGCCGCCAACTCCGCGCCGTCCAGCAGCACGGCGTCGGTGTTCGTGCCGCCAACGTCGACGCCGACCCTCACGACGGCGCCGCCAGCGGTTCGAAGTCGAGGTCATAGCCGAAGGTGCGCGGGCCGCTCGCCGCAAGCCCCGCCTCCGTCTTCCACAGGTCGGGCGCGGGGAAGCCCAGCACCGTAACACGGAAGCCGTAGCGCAGCACCTCCGTCGTGAGGGGTTCGCCGCGCTCCGAGTCCACAATGCAGATGAGGTCGGGGGTCATGCACACGACCTGATTCTCGCGGCGCGCGATGAGGTTCTCGTTCTGGAAGTCCACCGTCATCCGCTCGCCCAGGAACTCGCCGAGGCCGTGGATCTCGGCGCGGCCCCGTGCGAAGCCCGAGGTGGTGCGCCTGTCCACGTCCACGATCTTGCCCTGGAAGAGCACGTAGCCTGGCACTTCCTCCAGGATGGCGTCGATGGGGTCGGCGCCTCGGCTGTGGGCTGTGCGGACGGCGGCGCCGAGGCTGCGCGCGGTGGTCAGCGAGCGGGGGATGGCCGTCGTCCGCACCTGCTCGGCGCTCATCGGCGTGAGCGCGTAGACGGCGATGCACCCCATCTGGATGGTGACGGCGCGCGCCATGCGCTCCACCCATTCGGCGCTGATGGCTTGCGGTATCACCGCAACGTTGCCCTTCTCGTCGGCAAGCGCCATAGGCGCGTAGGGGACGCCGTAGACGAAGAACGTCTTCTGATGGAAATAGGGGAAGGCGCGTCCCATGCCGTCGGCGTCCACGACGGGCAGGCGCATCATAGCGGCGGGGATCATGCACTCGAGGGAGTTGCTGCCGCCGATCTCGTTGGAGATGAAGTGGGTGGCGACGGCGCCCGTGTAGTCGGTGA
>JAGWBE010000059.1:2983-3767 GCA_021296055.1 Dehalococcoidia bacterium
CCGTCGGCGCCCCGATGCCCCCGACGCACACCACCTGCGCGTCCTCCGGCAACTCGTCCGGGTCGTATACGTCCACCGGCCCGTAGCGGCGCATCACCTGCCGCGCTCGCAGTTGACCGACGTAGGGGTTGCCGCCGCCGCCCGTCCCCAGGATAGCCGCGCCGATGGCGATGTCGGCCAACTCCTGCTCTGTCACGCGCCACATAGCGCGGGCGATTGTAGCCGTTCAGCGCCGACAACGCCGCGCCGCGTCTCCATTGCGTGTTGTGCGTGTTGTAGGACAGGTTTGAAACCTGTCTCTATGGAGGCGAGAGGGGCAAGGGCGGCGCGGGGTGGGCGTCTACCGCCCTAGGCGCTCTTGGAGGGCGCGCGACGCTTCTTCCGCGTCGGCGACCGCTTGGGCTACGTCGACGCCGACCAACTCGCCGTTGCGCTTGAGCGCCTCGCCGCCTACGAGCACGTCGCGCACCATGCGGGGTTGGCCGCCGAACACTAGCTGGCTGGGCCAATCCCAACGGGGCGCGAAGTTCATCCAGCCGGCGTTGAGGACAATCAGGTCGGCGCGCTTGCCGGGCGTAAGAGAGCCGGTCTGCGTCTCCAGGCCGAGCGCCTCAGCGCCGCCGAGCGTCGCCATGCGCAGCGCGTCCGCCGGACGGGGGAAGGCGGCGGCGTCCTGCGAGACGGCGCGTTGGAGACCAACGGCGGCGCGCATATTGGCGAAGGCGTCGGGCGCGTCGCCAGCGCCTCCGTCCAGGCCCAGGCCGACCGCTACGCCCGCGTCGCG
>JAGWBE010000059.1:3889-5033 GCA_021296055.1 Dehalococcoidia bacterium
ATCGCGCCTGCGTTGGCGAGGGCGCGCATAGGCTCCTCCGCACGCTGGGCGGCGTTCTCCAGCAGATGGACATCGAACGGCGCGCCCAACTCGCGCGCCAGGCGGGATACGGCATCCAGCTCCGGCTGCGCGTCGAGCGTCGGGTGTGCGCAGACGTGCAGTGCGGCGAAGCGGTCGCCGTCGGTCTGCGCGTGGGCGGCGCGGACGGCGTCGAACACGTCGGGGCGGTCGCGCCCGTAGTAGCCGAAGACGTAGCGCAGCCCGGAGTCGTCCAGCGCGCGCAGGTTGGCGTCGGCGAAGGCCGCGTCGAAGGCGTGGCTCCAGTCCAGCGCGGTCGTCACGCCCGAGTCGATGAGGCCCAAGGCGCTGAGACGGACGGCGGCGTAGGCCTCGGGGGCGCGCACGCCCGCCGCCGCCACGGCGAACACGCACTCGTCCAGCCATTCGTAGAGGCCGCCGCACGGGGCGCACCCGCGGATCAGCGACTGCCACAGGTGGTCGTGCGCGTCGACGAAGCCGGGCATGACGATGCCTCCCGCCGCGTCGATTACCTCCATCTCGGGCCCGATGGCCGGGCCGAGGTGGGCGATGCGCCCCTCCTCGATGAGCAGATCGGCGCCCTCGACTACGCCGAGCGGCCCGCTCCCGACGGCGGGGTCGAGCGTGAGCAGCAGGCCCGCGTTGCGGATGAGGAGGCGGCTCATAGCAGGGAACGGTCGCGCTTGGCTAGGACGCTGAGGGGGAGGCGGGCTACCTCGGCGATGGCCTCGGCGGTGAGGTTGGCGGCGTGCTCGAAGGCGAGCTTGCCGCGCTCGGGGTCGGCGTTGGCGGCGTTGCCCGCCGCGCCCGCTGGGTTGAGGTCTTGCGTCTTCCAGCCCATCGAGACGGCGCCGCCGGTGGGGCGAAGGTGGCGGTACTCCTGGGCCATACGCGCGCCGAGGGGGACGAAGTCCGCCGCCTTGCTCATATCCACCAGGTCGGGGCGGACGTGGAGCATCAGCGACGTCTCCACCTCGCCGCCGTGAATGCCGTGCAGGCGCTCGTCCTCGTCGAACAGGCCGTCGGGCGGCGGGAAGCGGAACCAGTGGACGACGTGGATCATCATTCCCAGGCGGATGCGCACGCGCCGCAGCACGATGTCCGC
>JAGWBE010000060.1:0-1225 GCA_021296055.1 Dehalococcoidia bacterium
ACACCGACTCCGGCACCTTCGACTACTTCACGGAGGAGATCAACGGCGAGGCGCAAGCTTCCCGCGCCGACTACACCGCCAGCGCCGACGACAACGTGCTGGTGCAGGGCATCAGCGGCGACCGCAATGCGCTCGGCTACTTCGGCTACGCCTACTACCAGGAGAACGCCGACAAGCTCCGCGCCATCGCCGTCGACAACGGCGACGGGTGCGTAGCGCCCGAGCCTGCGACCATCGAGGACGGCTCCTACACCCCGCTGTCGCGCCCGCTGTTCATCTACGTGAACCTGGCCTCTATGGAGCGGCCCGAGATGCGCGCGTTCGTGGACTTCTACATGGAGCACGGCGCGGCGCTGACCGCCGAGGTAGGCTACGTCGCCGCCGACGCGGCCACACAGGAGGGAAGCGGGCATCTAACTTCAACGAGAACGCAGCGGCGCGTCCGCTGCCTCTCTCACCAGCCGGCCGCGGTCCACCCATCCTCCTCCCACCGGGCCGCGGCCGGCTGACCCTTCGCCCCAACGCCGCCGCCGCATATGCCAGCTCCGCTCCCACGACTCCTGCGCGCCTGCATCGCCGAGGCGGCCGGGACCTACCTCCTCGTCCTCTTCAGCATCGCCGCCGCCGCCTCGGCGGTCCTCACTCCGTCGGGACTGCACCTGTGGCAGGTGGCGTCGATTACGGGGGTCGGCGTCGCGCTGGCGATCTACGTAGCCGCCGCCGCGTCCGGCGCGCACCTGAACCCCGCCGTCAGCCTCGCCTTCGCGGTGCGGCGCCCACGCGACTTCCCGCCAAGCCGCCTGCCCGCCTACTGGGGGGCGCAATTGGCCGGCGCCGTCCTGGCGGGCGGGACGCTCTACGCCGTCTACGGCGCGCTGCTCCGCCGCTTCGAGGCCGCCAACAGCATCACGCGCGGCGAGCCGGAGAGCGCCCTCTCCGCGATGGTGTTCGGACAGTACTTCCCCGATCCGGGGATGTTCGGCGCGGGCGCGAACGCGACCTTCTCCATCTCGCCCTGGGCGGCGGCGGGCGTGGAAGCGTTCGGGACGGCCATCCTCGTACTGGTCATCTTCGCGCTAGTGGACGCGCGCAACACGAGCCTGACGGCCAAGTCGCTCGCCCCCTTCTTCATCGGTTTCACCGTGGCGGCGCTCATCGCGCTGTTCGCCCCGCTCACCCAAGCGGGCTGGAACCCCGCGCGCGACTTCGGCCCGCGCCTGATCAC
>JAGWBE010000060.1:1361-1893 GCA_021296055.1 Dehalococcoidia bacterium
CGGCGGAGACGCGCTATGACCGCCTCCTACGTCCTATTCGTGTGCGTTCACAACGCGGGGCGCAGCCAGATGGCGCGCGCCCTGTTCGACCACGCCGCCGCCCAGCGCGGCCTCGCCGTCCGCGCCCGATCCGCCGGGACGGAGCCCGCCGAGCGCGTTCACTCCGTCGTCGAAGAGGCGATGCGCGAGCTCGGCGAAGACCTCTCCGGCGCCGCGCCGCAACTGATGACCAACGCGATGGTCGAGCAGGCCGTCCGCGTCATCACCATGGGCTGCGCCGTCGACGCCGATGCCTGCCCCGCCATAGCCCTCCGCGACGTGGAGGACTGGGGGCTGCCCGACCCCAAAGGCCAACCCCTCGCCGAGGTGCGCCGTATCCGCGATGACATCGCCGCGCGCGTCAACGCGCTTCTCGACGACCTGGCTCCCCAGCGCAAATCGCGCGCCTGACACGGCCCTCGCCCTGCTATCCTGCGCCCGCGTCCCTCTATCCCGAAAGGAGACCCCTTATGCCCCAAACCATCTGGACTGC
>JAGWBE010000060.1:2048-2467 GCA_021296055.1 Dehalococcoidia bacterium
ATGGAGATGGTCTGCCACGGCCTCTCGACCGTCCCCGACGTGGTGGACGACTTCAACGCGCTGGTGTCGGAGCAGGTGCTCGACGTGATGGACGCGCTTGGCCTCGACAAGATATGGATCCACGGCGAGGCGGGCGGGGGCTCCGGCATCACGCCGTTGGTGATGGAGCATCCGGAGCGACTGCACGGCGTCATCTTCGAATCGGGCATCGCCGTCAACCTCAAGGAGGGAACCTACGCGCCGCCCGCGCCGCCCGTCGGCGGCATGACGATGCGCGACCGCACGCTCCAGCTGCTCGACAACCCGACGTGGGAAGGCATCCACGCGCGGCTGTTGATGGTGATGCACCGCGACCACCCCGAACGCGTTACGGACGAGCTGGTGGACGTACGCCTAGCCCACTACTCCCGCCCCTCGAC
>JAGWBE010000060.1:2522-4460 GCA_021296055.1 Dehalococcoidia bacterium
ATCCGCCTCCCTGTGCTGGTGCTGTGGTGCGACGGCAACAGCGGCCTCGGGCCGGACGCGGGCGAGCGGGTGGCGAGCATCATCCCCGGCGCCCAGTTCATGCTGATGCCCGAAACGGGCTGGTGGGCGCACTGGGAGAAGCCGGAGCTGTTCAACACCGCCGTAACTCGCTTCATCAAAGGCGAGCGCGTGGCGTAGGCGCTACTCCGACACGTCCATCTTGATGAGGGGCAGCGGCCCGCGCTTCTCCGCCGGGGGCACGTACGGCCAGTACTTGGCGAGGGCGCCCGCGTCCACGCCCCAGTCCGTGCCGGTCACTAGCCTCGCGTAGTCGGAGCACATCCACGCCACCACGTGGCCGTAGTCGGTCGGCGTCGGCAGTTCGCCCAGCGGCGACATCGCCACGAAGTCCGCCGTCCCGCCCGTGCGAAATTCCTCGACCGGCTGACCGCCCGCGTTCTCGCGCGGCGACTGGCCGGGCAGCGGCGGAAAGCCCATCGGCCCGCGCACGCCCGCCGCCTCTCGCGCCCGCAAGATGTCCGGGTTGTCCACCTGGGTCGCCGTGGGCGTGAAGCTGTTGATGCGGATGCCGTAGGGCGCGAGGTCCATCGCCGACGCGCGGACGAACTGGATGATGCCGCCCTTGCTAGAGCAGTAGCCGACGCTGTTCGCGCGCCCTTGCCAGCCCGCCGTTGAGATGATGCAGATGATGCTGCCCTTGATCTCCTGCTCGACCATGTGGCGCGCCACCCACTTCGTGTTGAAGAAGTTGCCGGACAGGTTGACCATTATCTGGCGCGTCCAGCGCTCCCCCTCGAACTCCAACACGCTGGCGCCGCCGTCGATGCCCGCGCAGTTGATGAGGATGTCGATGCGCCCCCACTCGTCCACGACGCGCTGCACGTACGCCTTCACCTCCTCCTCGTTCGCCACGTCGCCGGGGATGCTCATCGCCTCGACGCCGTTGCGCTCGAGGCGCTCGACGGTGGCCTGCGCCACTTCGGGGCGAACGTCGTTGCAGGCGACCTTCGCGCCGTACTTGCCCAGCATCAGCGCCAGCCCGCTCCCGATGTTCGGGCCTACCCCCGTAACCAGCGCAACCTTGCCGTTCAGGTTCACGTCCATATGCGCGCACTCCTCGTCTCGCGTGTGGTTGCGCGCAGGGTAGCAGACGGAGCGCGCCTTTTGGCCAACGAGGGGCGCGGACGGCGCGCCCACGCCGTACAATGCGCCTATGGCCGATCTCCAACGCCCGTCCGCCTCGCTCGTCGACCGCCTGCGCGCCGCCGGCAGCGCCACCGCCGCCATCGAACTGCGCGCTATGGGCATCCGCGACTCGCATATCCTCGGCCCCGCCTCGATTACGCCCAGCGTCGCCGTCGCGGGGCCTGCCGTCACCTTGCAGTTCATGCCCAAGCGCGAAGACCTGCACCCGGAGGCCGACGTGTACGCCGACCCCGAATCGCAGCTCCACCGCCACGCGCTCTACGCGGCGCAGGCGGGCGACGTGGTGGTCGTGGACGCGCGCGGCGATATGTCCAGCGGCGTCTTCGGCGAGATGATGCTCACCTACTTCCACCGCAAGGGCGGCGCGGGCGTCGTCGTGGACGGCTGCATCCGCGACGCCGCCTACGCCAAGCAATTGGGCCTGGGCGTATGGGTGCGCGGCGCGACGCCCAACTTCCACGCCCAGACCAACATCGTCTCCTTCGCGGTCAACGTCCCCGTCGCCTGCGGTGGGCGCCTGGTGCTGCCGGGCGACCTCATCGTGGCGGACGACGACGGCGCGGTGGTCGTGCCCGCCGCGATGGCCGCCGACGTCGCCGACCGCGCCGAGGCGCACGCGGAGTGGGAGGAGTTCAGCCGCACGCGCCTTGAGGAGGGCGGCGACCTCCGCAAGTACTACCCCATCCGCGCCGACGCCCAAGCCGAGTACGA
>JAGWBE010000032.1 GCA_021296055.1 Dehalococcoidia bacterium
CCACGCCAATGGCCCGGACGAGCCGCGCGCCATCTGCACGCCGATGATGAGCGGGGCAACGGCGGCCATCAGCAGCGCTGCCCCAGGCAGGTCGAACTGGCGCAGCGTTGGCCGTTCGCGCCTGCGCGCCGCCCCCTCTTTAAAGGTGAAGCTCCCCCACAGCGTGATGACCAGCACCACGAGCGAGGCGATGAAGAAGACCCAGCGCCAACCTAGCGTGTCGGTGATGAGGCCCACCAGGAAGGGAACGGCTAGCATCCCGCCGCCGACCGCGCCGCCCAACACACCCGCCGCCCGACCGCGCTGCTCCTGCGGAAACCCGCCGATGGCGAAGGCGTTGAAGTTCGGCACGGCCAGGCTGTGGACGATGCCCTGCCCGAAGCGCAGCGCGACCAGAACCTCCAGCCAGCAGCGCCAGCATGAAGGCGACCTCCATGTAACTGCCGAACAGCGCCACCCGCTTGTGCCCCAGCAGATCGCCCGCGTGCGACGCGGGCATGAACGCGCCCGCCATCGCCAGCGAGTAGCCCAGCGCAACCCACGAAGCGGCGGCCGGGGATCTGCCGAACTCCTCGCCGATGGCGGGCAGCAGCACCGGCACGCCGATCAACGGGACGAGCGTCGCGTTCAGCCAAGCGACCGCCAACAGGAGCGCGCGCCATTGCGGGGACACGCCGCCATTCTAGCCCCTCATAGCCCGAATCCGCCGCCAAGACCCCTTGCCCGGCGGATTGACGCAACTTGACAAGAGTTCTACTATCCCTATTACATCCACCCTCATCCCTCCATGGGGTGAGGTAAGAGAGCATCGGGAGCGCCAAGCCTGCCGAACCTGAGCCGCCCAAGCCGCGAGGTAGGCAGACCTGTAGAAGGGAGCAGCGCCATGACCACCCTCAAGCAGTCGTTTCTCCAAGGCTACGTAGACAAGGAGAACTACACCGTCAGCCGACAGGTCTACGTCAACGACGAGATCTACCGGCTCGAACAGGAGCGCGTCTTCGCCCGCGTCTGGCTCTTCATCGGCCACGAGTCGCAGATTCAGAAGCCCGGCGACTACTTCGTCTCCCGCATGGGCGAGGAGTCGGTCATCATGACGCGCGACCGCCAGGGCGAGATCCACATGCACCGCGGGATGAAGGTGTGCCGCTACGACGAGGGGAACACGCCGGTGTTCACCTGCCCCTACCACGGCTGGTCCTACGCGCTGAACGGCTCCCTCGTCGGCGTGCCCTACTACAAGGAGGCGTACCACTCCGAGCTTAAGAAGAATGAGTGGGGCCTGGTGGAGGTCGCCCAGCTCTGCAACTACAAAGGCACCATCTGGGCCACCTGGGATGCCAAGGCGCCCACCTTCGAGGAGTACCTCGGCGACACCAAGCTGTACTACGACATCCTGGTGGACAGCCGCGACGGCTCGCCGGGCGGCTCGGAGGCCATCGGCGGGGTGCAGAAGTGGCGCACCGGCGCCAACTGGAAGTCCGCCGCCGAGAACGCCTGCGGCGACGGCTACCACAACATCAGCCACCGCTCCGTCGACATGGTCGGCATCGGCCCCTCAGGCGGCAAGGGGCGCCGCGACGACGAGACGGGCGGCAGCCGCCGCCTCGCCATCTCCACGCCCGAGTTCGGCCACGGCGCCCTGACCGGCGAGCAGCTGGACGACTACCCGTGGACGCCCGCCTACCTGAACGACCCCGAGGTCGCCGAGTGGGCGGAGCACTGCTACTACGAGCGCCAGCGGAACTTGGGCAAACTCGCCCGCGTCCTCGGCGGCGTCGGCAACATCTTCCCCAATATGTCCTACTGGTCGCGCCAGCCGCGCCGCATGGTCGTCTGGCACCCCGGCGGCGGCCCGCAGCAGTCCGAGTACTGGAGCTGGTTCCTGGTGGACAAGAACGCGCCGGACAAGGTGAAGGAGATGCTCCGCCACTACGGCCTGCGCTACTCCGGCCCCGCCGGCCTCACCGAGCAGGACGACATGGAGAACTGGAACTACGCCTCCAAGGCCAGCAACGGCGTCATCGCCTCCCGCCAGCCCTACAACTACCAGATCGGCAAGGGGCGCTTCAACAAGAACGACCACCTGCCCGGCCACGTCGTCGAGGGTATGAGCGAGATGAACCAGTTCGGCATGTACAGCTTCTGGGCCGAACTCATGGACGCCGAGAGCTGGGACGACCTGTTCGAGAAACGCGAGCGCCGCGAATACGAGGAGGGCAAGGCGTAGCATGACCACCCAAGCGCAACAGTCCGCCGTCGAGCGGATGCTCCGCCACCACGAGATCGAGCAATTCCTCACCCACGAGGCGTCGCTGTACGACGAGCGCCGCTACAACGAGTGGCTCGACCTGCTCACGGACGACATCCGCTACTACATGCCGATGCTCCGCAACGTGAAGTTCGGCGAGCACGAGCGCGAGCTCACCCGCGAGATGGAGGACCTCAACTGGATTGACGAGGGCAAGGACATCCTCACCAAGCGCATCGAGCAGATCCTGACCGGCGTGCACTGGGCCGAGGAGCCGCTGTCGCGCATCGTCCACGTCATCACCAACGTCTTGATCGAAGACGACCGCGGCGACGAGGTCGACGTGAAGTGCAAGTTCGTCACCTACCGCAACCGCGTCGAGACGGAGACCGACCTGTTCATCGGCCGCCGCGAAGACACGCTGCGCATGGTGGACGGCTGGTGGAAGATCGCGCGGCGAAAGGTCATCCTCGCCCAAAGCGTCCTGCTGGCGAAGAACCTCACCCTCCTCTTCTAACCACTCCCCGTTCGTCCTGAGGGAAATCGAAGGACGAACGCCTCCGCCAAGCACGAAAGAGGCCCCCGTCTTGCGAAGCCGGGGGCCTCTTCTTGCGTTGGCGCGCTGGAACCCCGCTACTCCACCATCCCCACCACGTCCTCCGCGAACACCGGCTCCTCCTGCCCCACCTTCGACTCGTCCGCCGGGGACTCGAGGTAGCGCACGATGATCCAGCTGCCGTCGCGGGGGTTGTCCACCACCTCGCCCACCGCGTCGTCCACGATGGAGATGCGCTCGCCGATCGTTATCTCCATCAGATTGACCACCGCGGTGCGGCGGCGCCAACCCGCCGAGCCCAACCGCTCCTTCGCCTGCTGATCGTTCGTGGACTGCTGCTCCGCCATGGCATGCCCTCCCCAAGCACGGTCTCGCGCCCTGCGGCGCGGCCTAAGCCATCCAACGCGAACTCTAACCACCCGCCGCTTCAGCTTCAAGACCGCCCTTCGAGTTCTCTCAGGGCGAACGGGTGAAGGGCGGCGCTAGAAGCCGGGCCATCCCGGGATGGCGGCGGCCTGGCGCACCCAGACGGCGAGTTGCTCCTCGTCGAGTTCGCCCTCGTAGATATCTATCCAGCGCGCGTCCTTGTCCTTGCCCGCGCCGGGCGGAGGCGGTTCGAGGGAGGCGCCCTGGAGGAAGGTTACCTTTATGTAGCGGGCGAAGACGTGATAGCTGACGAACCAGCCTTGGCCTTCGACGCCGTACCAGGGCGAGTTCCAACGCACCGCCTTGCGCACGCCGGGCGCGTTGCGGACGATGAGCTCGTCGATGCGGCGCCCGACGCCGCTCTTCCAGCCCGGCATCGCGGCGATATAGGCCTGAACGGGCGCGTCGCCGTCTCCCTTGGGAATCTGCGGGTTGCCCCCCGAAAGGAGCGCAGGCGGGCCGGCGGGCGGCTTCCACGCAGGCGGGGTTGGCTTGCTGGCGGGCATTGAGAGACGGCGGGGGCTAAGGGAGGCCGCCGCGGCGTTGGCGGCGGGTCATCACCTCGTCCCAGTCGTCGGAGGCCATGAGGTCGGCCCAGAAGGCGTACATGCCGAACTGGTTCTGCTCGCCCATGCGGAAGACGATCTTGCCGGGCAGGTCGGGGTGGTCCTCCATGTGGTGCATGCCCATCTGGTAGTTGTAGGGCTGCCGGGAGGCGATGACGCCCTTGCTCGCCTTCGCGGCGTAGTTCCAGTTCTCCATGTCGTCCTGCTCCGTCATCCCGGCCGGGCCGGAGTAGCGCAGGGAGTAGTGGCGCAGCAGGTCTTTCACCTCTTGCGGCGCGTTGGCGTCGACCAGGAACCAGCTCCAGAACTCGGAGGTCATCGCGTCGCCGCCCGGATGCAGCACGAAGATGCGGCGAGGCTGGCGGCACCAGAAGGAGAAGTTGGGGAAGGCGTTGCCGCCGCTGCCGAGGACGCGGGCGCGGTCGCCGTAGTTCTTCTTGCGCTCGTAGTAGCAGTGCTCCGCCCACTCGGAGGCGACCTTGCTGTTCTGGAGCGAGGGCGTCCACGGCACGTCGTCCAGCTGGAGCGCGCCCATCATCGTGTGGCCGTTCTCCATCAGCGAGTTGAACATCACCGACTGGCCGATCTCCGTGTCGCGCCGCCCCTTCCCCCCCGACGGGCCGATGCCGACGAGGTCGACCGAGCGGTGGCTGACGTTGTGATAGCCGTCGCCCGCGCGGTTCTCCGCCGCCGACTTCCAATTAGTCGGCGTGATCCACTTCTGCACGCCGGAGTACACCTCGGAGCCGCCCGGCGTGCCGTCGCGCCCGTCGAGCAGGTCGTCGAGGTAGAAGAGCATGTCGCCCATGAACTCCTCGAAGGAGGGCGCGGTCTTGTCCCACGTCGCCCAGATGGAGCCTTTGTAATTGGCCATCTGCGCCACTTCTCTGAGGCCCCACTCGTCCTTCTTCAGTTCGGAGTGATACGCCTCCTTGAAGTAGGGCACGCCGACGAGCGAGCCGTTGAGCGCGTACGACCAGCCGTGGTACGGACAGGTGAACACGGGCGTGTTCCCCTCGTCGTACCGGCACACCTTCATCCCCCGGTGCATGCACGAGTTGAGGAAGACGTGGATCTCGCCCTGGCGGTCGCGCGTCATGATGACCGACTCCTCGCCCATGCGGGAGACGAAGTCTTGGGACTCGTGGCCGACGAAGAGCCAGCAGCGGGCGAAGATGCGCTCCTGCTCGAGCTGGTAGAGCTCCTCGTCGACGAAGATGGAGCGGGTTACGGCGCGGCGCTCGTGGTCGACCCAGCGGTCAAGCGCCTGCTTCAGGGTGACGTCGCTCATTGCCATGAGATGACTCCTTTCGCGGCCGCCGCCGACCGCTCCTGCTTACGCGCGTGCGCATTATACGCATACGCGCGCGAAGTCAAGTGCGCGCTACTGTCCGAGCATGCGCCTTACTCCACCAATTCCACGCCGTCGCCGGGCTGCCAGTCCGCGCCTCGGTAGTGGTCGCCCTGGCGCCACTCGCGCAGCTCCACGCGCACGCCGTCGGGGTCGTACACCTCCGCGCGCACGCCGTGGAACGTGAGCGGCGTTTCGTTCGGCTGACCGGCGAGCCGGACGCCGTGTTCGGCGAGGCGCGCCACCGCCGCGTCCATGTCGTCCACCCGCAGCGCGAGCATCCGCAGGCCCACCGTGCGCTGGTCGACGCGGTCGTCGTCGGCAGGGAGCACCTCAAGCATAAAGTCGCCGAGCGTGAGGCAAGCGACCTCCACTGTGCGCCCGGCGCGATGCGCGCGCACCCAACGCGACACTTCGAAGCCGAACACGTCGCGGTAGAAGGCGACGGTGGCGGCGACATCCTTGGCGTTCAACTCAACGTGATCGACGCGGGTGATCATTGCCAGCCTCCTGGGAACGATGATAGCGGATGGGGAGCGTTCGCCCTTCGAGTTCCCTCAGGGCGAACGGCGCAGCGCGCGCCCCTGCCCTACTCTGCCCTGCCGGGCTGGTCGATGCGGAGCTCGACCCCGGCGTGCGCCTCCAGGACGCGGGCGGCTATCCAGCACTCGTAGTCGCCCCAGCCCTCGGCCTGGGCGGCGCGCAGAATGCGGGACGCCTCCGCCCCCGTGCCGGAGGGCGCGCCCACCGATTCGGCGAGCGCGACCGCCAGCGCCACGTCCTTCGCCACGATGTCCAACTTGGCGGTGGAGGTCGCCGGTTCGCCGAAGTCTCCGGCGTAGAGGCGCTCCATCGAACGCCCGGGACCGCGCGCGCCCACCGATTCGGCGATGAAGTCGGCCACTTGGCGCACGTCCGCCCCCGCTTTGGCCGCTATCAGCAACCCCTCCAACAGCGTAAAGAGCCCGGTGAAGGAGACGTATTGGCGGGCGAGCTTGGCCACTTGACCCTGTCCGGCCTCGCCAACGTAGAGCACCCTCTCGCACATCGCCTCGAAGGCGGGGCGCAGGCGCTCGAACAGGTCGCGCGGGCCGCCGACGGTTACGAAGACGCCGCCGTTGCTGACGGGGGCGTCCAGCGCGCCGACTCCGCGCTCCTCGCACGCGGCGGCGATGCGTCGTGCGAGATCGGGCGGGCTGGTGCTCATGTCCACGAACGCGCCTCCATCCGGCAGCGCGGGGATCAGATCGAAGGCGACCTGCTCCACGACGGCGGGCGTGGGCAGCGACGCGAACACAGCGTCCGCCCCCTGAGCGGCCTCGCGGGCGCTAGGCGCGGCGGCGCCGCCGCGGGCGGCTATGGCGGCGACGGCCTCGGGGCGCGGATCGAACACCGCCACCTCATAGCCCGCGTCGATGAGGCGGTTGATGAATCGGGCGCCCATATTGCCGGCGCCGACGTATGCGATGCGCATGGGGTCTCCTTCGCGCGGCGCGGCGCCGCTGTCCTTCAGGATGCGGCCGCGTCCACTTCGGCGGCGAACTCGCGCAGCAGGGCGCGGAACGCCTCCGGACGCCCCGCCGCCATGCTGAAGCCGACGCCCGGCGTGATGGCGAGGCGCGCGTTCTCCAATCCCTGCTTCAATTCGTAGGTGTAGGCCAGCTTGTGGTTGGCGTCGTCGCGGTCGCCCCGCGTGATGAGGACGGGGCAGCGGACGCTCGGGAAGGAGGCGCGGAGGTTGTAGAACTCCTGGAGTTCGGGACGGTTGCGGATGGAGAGGTAGTTGCGCGCGACGGTCTCCCATTCGTCGCCGTGCAGACGGCGCATATCCGCCTTGCGCTCCTCCGAGTACGAATCGACGTTGAACACCTGCGCGGTCGCGGAGTGCCCCGCGCTGTCCTGCGCGATAATGGGGCCGTCGAGGATGAGGCCGCGCACCCGGTCTGGGTGGTCGATGGCGAACCGCAACGCCACGCGCGAGCCGAGGCTCACGCCGTACAGCAGCGCAGGCGGCGCGTCGAGGTGGTCGAGCAGCGCCGCTAGGTCGTCCACCCACGCCGACGGCGGCAACTCCGCCACGTGTTCGCTCCGCCCCATCCCCCGCAGGTCGGGCGCGACGACGCGGAAGCCGTCAAGCGCCTTGAAGTGAGATTGGAGGCTGACGCTGCTGGATCCCGCGCCGTGGATCATCACCAGCAGCGGGCCGTCGCCTACCTCCTCGTAGTAGTGGGCGAATCCGTTGAGCGTTACGGCGGGCATGGACGACTCCGCAGGCGAGAGTGGAGGCAGAGTATCACGGGCGGGGGCGTTCTTGGCGGATGCGGCGCGGTGTGCGAATGTATCCGCCGTCGGACGCGTGCCGATTCGGGAAGCAAAGCGCGGCGCAAGCCGTCGGAAGGGAGGCGATAGTGGCGTCGCCCGCTGATCTGGGCATCCTGGTGCCCGCCCTGTGGAGCGGGCGAGGGTACTCGGCCAGGCGCCTCGTCCCCTTCTTCCGCGCCGCCGAGGAACTGGGGTTCGGGTCGTTATGGACGCCCGACCGCCTCTTCCACGCGCAAGTGGCGACGCCGCATCCGCTAGTTACGCTGTCGTTGGCGGCGGGCGTTACGGAGCGCGTTGGGCTTGGCGCGGCGGTGGTGATCACGGGCGTGCGCAATCCCATCGAGACGGCGCAACTGGCCGCGTCGCTGGACGCGCTGTCGGACGGGCGGCTCACGCTCGGCGTGGGCCTCGGCGGGCGCGAGCACGAGTACGCGGCGCTCGGCGTGGACGCGCGGCGGCGCGTCAGCCGCTTCGAGGAAGGCATCGCGCTGATGCGGCGGCTGTGGACGGAGGAGTCGGTTACGTTCGCGGGGCGCCATTTCGCGTTGGAGGGCGCGTCCATCCTGCCCAGGCCGGGACGCGCGATACCCATGCCCATCGGCGCGCGGGCGGCGCCTGCGTTAGCGCGCGCGGGGCGCATCGGCGACGGGTGGATCCAGGGCGGGCGCGGCTCTACGCAAGAGTTCCGCGAGGCGTGGGCGCTGGTGCGCGAGAGCGCGGAGGCGGCGGGGCGCGACCCCGCTGCGCTTATGTCCGGCAAGTTGCTATACGTGAACCCGGGCCGCGACGCGAGGGCTGCGGAGGCGCAGGTGCGCCGTCATACCGTCGCCTACTATGGGCGCGAGATGGGCGAGGCGCAGACCGTCGCGGCGGGGCCGCCGGAGCGCGTGGCGGAGGTGGTGCGGGAGTTCATCGACGCGGGCTGCCAAACGCCGATGCTGGGTCTGCCGGAGCCGGACGTGGACAAGCTAGTCGCGCTCGCGCAGGAGGTTGCGCCGCTGGTGTAGCCCCCGGTTGCGTGCGCCTCGGTTGGCGTATACTGCGCGGCGGCGGGGGCGCGGGAAGACCGCTGGCGCGCCCCCTCAGGAGGCGGCGATGGCGCTTACGGAAGAAAGGCTGGCGCACGTCCCCGGGCTGATGAGCCGCTGGGCGCGGTTGGCGAGCGGGGCGCGGGCGCACTACGTTACGGCGGGCGACACCGGCCCGGCGGTGCTGCTGCTCCACGGCGGCGCCACCGGCGCTTCCGGAACCGCCGTCTGGGGCAGGATGGCCGTCTTCCTGGGCGCGCATGGCTTCCGCGTCTACTGCCCCGACATGCCGGGCTTTGGGCTGGCCGACACGCGAGAGGATTTCAAGCCGGTCAACGGCGCGCTGAGCCACCTCGCGTTCATCAGCGAGTTCGTGGACGCGCTGTGCCTCGACCAGGTGCACGTCTCCGGCAACTCGATGGGCTGCGCCAACACCATCAACTTCACCCTCGCCTACCCCGAGCGCGTGCGCAGCTTCATCCTCATCAACGGCGGGCTGGGCGACCTGGTGGACCCGGCCAAGCACGTCGGCTCCGGCATCACGCTGCCCCGCTTCGATGGAACCGAGGCGTCGATGCGCGAACACGTCAAGCCGCTCACCTACCGCAAGCAAGACCCGCCCGACGCGGTAGTGGCCATGCGCACCCAGGCGGCGAACCGCCAGAAGGAGTTCACCGCCGCCTTCCGGGGCGCCGCGCGCGGCGTCGCCGACGACCCGAACCTGCGGCAGAAACTCTCGACCAACGGGCGGCTGGACGCCATCACCATTCCCGGCGTCTATCTGTTCGGGCGGCAGGACGACCTCTCGCCCATCGAGAACGGCTACAACCAAGAGGACGCGCTGCCGAACGTCCAGTTCTTCTACCCCGACGAGTGCGGCCACGTAGGGCAGCACGACCAGCCGAAGATGTTCCGGCAGGTCTACCTCGAGTTCTTCAGGGACGGGCGCGTCAGCCGCGAGACGGCGGAGTGGGCGGGCGTGTCCACCCGCCGGCCCGCACTGGCGCATCTCGTGGAGCCGGCCCCCGTCCCCGCCGGATAGGCGCGGCGCGCGCAATCGTCCGCCGCAGAGAGCATAGAGCGCAAAGGAGGAGGCAATCATGGTCACAGAGATCGGACCCGAATCGGGCAGCCGCGGCCTCACCGAGGAGGGCATCGTCCACATCCCCGGCGTCGCCAGCCGCTGGGTGCGGCTGGGCAACGGCGCCAAGGCGCACTACGTAACGGCTGGCGACACCGGCCCGGCGGTGGTGCTGCTCCACGGCGGCATCAACGGCTCGTCCGGCACGGCGGGGTTCCGCTTCATGGCGCCCTTCCTGGGCGCGAACGGCTTCCGCGTCTACTGCCCCGACATGCCGGCGTTCGGGCACGCCGACACCCGCGAGGAGTACTGGCCGAAGCAGGGGGTACTGAGCCATGTGGAGTTCATCCGCGACTTCATGGACGCGCTCTGCATCGACAAGGCGCACATCTCGGGCAACTCGATGGGCTGCATCAACAGCGTCCAGTTCGCCCAGGCGTACCCTGACCGCGTGCTGAGCTTCGCGCTTATCGCCGGCTTCATCGGCGACCTGGTGGGGCCGGAGAAGTACGTGCCCATCAGCGAGGGCAAGTTCACCCCGAACCCCAACTACGTGCGGCCCGACTGGGACGGCTCAGAGGAGAGCATGCGAGTGCTGATGGAGGGGATCATCTACAAGGAGGGCGTCATCTGGCCGGAGCTCATCAAGATGCGCAACGACGCCGCGCTGCGTCAGCGCGACTCCTACGACGCGCTCCAAGCCGCGCGCGAGCAGGTTGCGAAAGACCCGAACCTCGCGCAGAAGCTCAGCACGAAGAACCGCTTCAACCGCCTCACCATCCCCGGCATCTACCTCTACGGGAAGCAGGACGTGCTTATCCCCGTGGAGAACGGCTGGCAGCAGGAGGACGTGGGGTTCGAGAACATCCAGTTCTTCTACCCCGACGAGTGCGGCCACCAGGGCCAGTCCGACCAGCCGGAGATGTTCAACCAGGCCCTCTTCGAGTTCTTCAAGTACGGCAAGGTCAGCAAGGAGACGGCGGAGTGGGCCGGTGTCTCCGACCGCCTACCCGTCAAGCCCACCCTCGTCGACCTGGACGGCTCCGTCGTCCCCGCGTCGGCGATTGCGCTCAAGGGGCAGTTGGGCGGCGAGCCGGTGGCGGCCGGGTAGCCGGTCACGCAAGGCGAGACAACGGCGTCCGGTCGGCCTCGTCCGTTGGCCGGGGCCGACGGGGAGGAACGTCGCAAGAGGGGATACAGGAGGCAGCCATGACTATCGCGCGGGCGGACAGGCTGGGGTACGTGGCGATGCGGGTGGAGGACGTGGAACGCTCGGTGGAGTTCTGGACGAAGGTCGTCCAACTCGAGGTGAGCGACCGCGAGGGCGACCGCGTCTACCTGCGCGGCGGGATGCAGCACCACTGGATCGTCCTGGAGCCCGCCGATGGAGCGCCTGGGCTGGCGCGGCTGGGCGTGGAGGTGGCGAGCCGCGCCGAGTTGGACGCCATCGAGCAGCGCTTCGCGGACGCGGGAGTGGCGGTCGAGAGCGGGGACGGGTTCGCGGACGGCTACGTGGACAGGTTCGTGCGGTTCAACGACCCCTCGGGGAATCCCATCGAGCTCTACCACGACATGGTTACGATGGCCGTGCCGCCCAAGCCGGTGAACGTGGAGCTGTGGGACGTTCAGCACGTGGTGCTGGGACAGACGGACGTGAAGGCGGCGGAGGAGTTCTACACGGATTTCCTAGGGATGCGCGTGTCCGACAGGATGGGGCGGCGCGTAACCTTCATGCACTTCCGCAATGGGTGGCATCACGGCATCGGCCTGGGATCCACGGGGCGCGCGGGGCTGAACCACATCTGCTTCCAACCGCCCGACCTGGACAACACGATGCGGGCGCGGGCGCGGGTGATGCACGCGAAGATTCCCATCACCAGGGACCTGCTGAAGCACGGCCCGTCCGGGTCAGTGGGCTTCTACTGCCAGGGGCCGGACACGGTCGTGGAGTTCAGCTTCGGGGCGCGGCGGTTCGGCGAGGACGAGGCGTTCAAGCCGCGCCTGCTGCCGACGAACCGCGAGACGGGCGACGTGTACCAAACAGGCCTGGGCGATGCGGAGTTGGACATCCTCCAGCAGTTGCAGCGAGAGAACGCCGAGTCGGCGACCGCGGCGGGGTAGCGGAGAGCCGCTTCGCCGTCTTCTGGACGGACGATGCCCGCCGGGATAGGATGCGCGCCGGCGCGTTCACTGACATGGAAAAGGAGGAGCAGCGGTGAGAGAGGGAACCAGGAGGATGCAGGTTGGGTCGTTGGCGTTGCTGCTGGCTACGGCGACTCTGATCCCGCTGGCCGGACTGATCATGGTCATGATGGACAACCAGAGCTTGATGTGGCTGATGGCGGTCGGGTTCTTCCTCGGGCTGTTGCTCCTTGTGGGAGGGGCGTTTCTCGCCGATAAGGCAGCGCGGCAGTAGGTGGGCCGCCCAGTAGGCGCCCCGCCCGCCCTCGCCCGGCGCGCCGTCTGGGCGAGTATTGCAATTGCGAGGAGTGCGCGTCGAGGCTCCCGCTTCCCAAGTGCGCCATTACTAGCTGGGAGCGCGGTGGGGGGGCCAGCCGGGCGGCCGGGGGCGTGGGGGTGTCGCCCTGAGAAGTTTTTTTATTTGTTGGGGGGTGGGGAGACAGAGTAGTTACGTAAAAGTCCCTCTTCCGCAAGAACGACGATAAAGAGAGCGCAAGCGAAGAGGAGCAGGCGCTTGCCTTGCTCCTCTTGGTGTTCACTGCAAGCGCCGGGAGCCTGCGGAAGGTTCGCGGCGACGCACGGGTCAGGCGCTACGCGTGCGCGTGCTCCTCGGCGTGGTGCTCGTGCTCGTCGCACTCGTGGATGTTGTGGACGTGTCCGGGCTCGTCGGCGTGGTGCTCGTGCCCGTCGCACTCGTGGACGTCGTGGACATGCTCGGTGGTCATAGCGCGCTCCTTCCTACAGTTTCGAGCAGCATAGCAGACCGAGGATAGTTGTCAAGCGCCTCCTGGCCGTTAAATCGCGGCCGGTCCCGGCTTACTGCGTGAGCTGCCAGACGGCGCCCTGAGGAGAATCGGTGAGGGAGACGTTCATCGCGGCCAGCTCGTCTCTGATGGCGTCGGCCTCGGCGAAGCGGCGCTCCGCGCGAAGCCGGGCGCGACGGTCTACGAGGTCCTGGATGCGGCGGGCGAGGCCGGGGTCTACGGCGGCTTGGGGCTCCGCGAAGGCGAAGCCGATGACCTCGCCGCCCAGAGTGCGCAGCGCCTCTTGCGCGGCTTGTACGTCGCCCCCTTCGGCGGCCGCGCGGTTGACGGCGCGGGCCAGATCGAACAGCGCGGCCAGCGCCTGCGGCGTGGAGAAGTCGTCGTCCATGGCGTCAAGGAATCGCGCGCGGTGGGGATCGGGATCGAGCGCCGCGCCTGCGCCGCCGCTGACGGCGAGCGCCTGGCGCAGACGCGCTACGGCGCGCCCGGAGGCGGCCATGAGGTCGTCGGAGTAAGTGACGGGGCTGCGGTAGTGCGAAGAGAGGATGAGGTGGCGCAGCGCGTCGGCGGAGTGAGCGGCGAGGGCGTCGGCGATAGTAACCAGATTGCCAATCGACTTGGACATCTTCTCCTGACCGAGCAGCATCATGCCGTTGTGCATCCAGAAGCGGGCGAGCGGTTGGCCGTCGTTGAACGCCTCGCTCTGGGCGATCTCGTTCTCATGGTGAGGGAAGACGAGGTCCTGGCCGCCGCCGTGGATGTCGAGCGTGCGGCCCAGGTAGTTGAGCGCCATAGCGGAGCACTCGATGTGCCAGCCCGGACGCCCCGGCCCCCACGGGCTGTCCCACGACGGCTCGCCTGGCTTGGCGGCCTTCCACAGGGCGAAGTCCATCGGATGTTCCTTCTGCGCGTTCGCCTCTATCCGCGCCCCCGCGAACATCATCTCCAAACTGCGGCGGCTCAGCTTTCCGTAGCCCGGCGCGCGGGTGACGCGGAAGTACACGTCGCCCGCCGCCGCGTAGGCCGCGCCGCGGGCGACCAGGCCGCCGATGATCTCCAGCATCTGCGGCGTCTGCTCCGTCGCGCGGGGATAGTGGTGGGCGGGGCGGACGTTCAACGCCTCGAGCAAACGGAAATAGGCGGCGATATGGCGCTCGGCTAGGTCGGCCACCGGCGCGCCCTCCTGGTTGGCGCGGTCGATGAGCTTGTCGTCGATGTCGGTGAAGTTCTGGACGTGGCGCACGACGTAGCCGCGATGCTCGAGGTGGCGGCGCACTACGTCGAATACGATGGCCTGCATCGCGTGGCCCACGTGCGCCTCGGCGTAGGGGGTTACGCCGCACACGTACATGCGCGCCGCCTTCCCGTCCAACGGGGCGAAATCGCGGACGCGGCCCTCGAGCGTGTCGTAGATCCTCATACGCGCTCGATGGCGGCGACGGCGATGGCGGCGATGCCCGCGCTCGCTCCCGTGTAGCCCATGCCGTCCTCCGTGGTCGCCTTGACGTTCACGCGGCTCTCGTCCGCGCCGAGGGCGCGCGCCAGGGCCGAGCGCATGGCCGGGAGGGAGGGCGCGAGCGCCGGACGCTGCGCGATGATGGTCGCGTCGACATTCTCGATGCGGTAGCCGGCGGCGCGGACGCGCTCCATCGCCTGCTCTAGCAGCGCGATGCTGGAGACGCCTTGGGGCACGGCGTTCGGGCCGTCGGGGGGGAAATGGGCGCCGATGTCCCCAAGCGCCGCCGCGCCCAACAGCGCGTCGATGACCGCGTGCGCGAGAACGTCGCCGTCGCTGTGGCCCTGCAACCCCCTGCCATAGGGAATGGCGACGCCGCCCAAAACGAGTTCGGGTCCCGGCCCGAGCAGGTGGGCGTCGTAGCCGATGCCGGAGCGCGTCACGCGGGCGCTCCCCGCCGGGCGAGCAGCGCCTCGGCCACGGCCAGGTCGTCGGGCGTGGTCACTTTGATGTTGGCGTAGTCGCCCTCGTAGAGACGGACGCGGACGCCGAGCCGCTCGACCATCGCCGCGTCGTCCGTCACGTCGTCCGAAACTTCGGCGTGGGCGCGCTCGAGGAGGACGCGGCGGAACGCCTGCGGCGTCTGCACGGCGGCGAGGCGCTCGCGGTCGAGCGTGGCCGCGACGTCGCCCACGGCGTCCAACTGCTTGACCGTGTCCTTGGGACGCACGGCGGGAACGGCGGCCCCGGCGCCGCGGGCGGCGGCCAGGCCGTCGGCGATAAGGCGCTGGGAGACGAGCGGGCGGGCGCCGTCGTGAACCAGCACCCACTCGCACGGGCCGAGAGCGGCAAGGCCGAGGCGGACGGAGTCTTGGCGGCGCTCGCCGCCGAGGCAAACGGCGCTCACCTTAACCAGTCCCTCGGCCTGGCAGAGGCGCTCCGCCTCCGCAAGGTTCGCCTGCGACGCGACGAGGACCACCTCGTCAACCGGCGGGCTTGCCTCGAACGCGCGCAGCGCGTAGAGAATGAGCGGCTGCCCCGCGAGCGCGGCCAGTGACTTGTCGACGCCGCCCATCCGCGTAGAGTGGCCGGCGCACAGGATGACGGCGCCTACGCGGTCAGTGGGCATGGCGTGCGCGAGGATAGCACGCGCGCTAGGCGGCGGCGTTGATGGCCGCGTATTGCGCGTCGGTGAGGCGCCAGTCGGAGGCGGCGTAGTTTTCGTCCACGCGCTCGACGCGGTTGGTGGCGGGGATGGTGACCGCCCAGGGGGAGCGGACCGCCCAGTTGATGAGCGCCTGCGCGACGGTCTTGCCCGTCTCGGCGGCGGCGCGCTCCAAGGCGGCACTGAGCTCGGGGCGGTTCTTCAACTCGCCGCCGAGCCTGCCCTGGGCGAGCGGGCTGTACCCGATGACGGTGACGCGGTTCTCTTCGCAGTAGGGCAGCAGGTCGGCCTCGATGCCGCGCGCGAACACGGAGTAGAGCACCTGATTGGCGACGACGCGGTGGCCGCCGGACAGGTCGCGCAACGCCGCGTCGGCGGCCTTCATCTGCTCGACGGAGAAGTTGCTGACCCCGGCGAAGCGCACCTTCCCCTCCTTTATCACGCGCGCCATCCCCTCCATCGTCTCCTCGATGGGGATGCTGGGGCTAGGCGCGTGGAGCTGGTAGAGGTCGATGACGTCGATGCCCAGGCGGGCGAGGGAGCGGTCGCAGGAGCGCACCAGATCGGCGGCGCGGTGATTCTCCGGCGAGACCTTGGTGGCGATGAAGTACGCCTCCCGCTGGCCGCGGATGGCCTGGCCGACGTAGTTCTCGGTGCGGTAGGACTCGGCAGTGTCGATGAAGGGGCCGTCCAACTCCAGCGTGCGCCGGATGACCGACCGGTCGCCCTTGTAGAGCCACGTCCCGAACCCGACCTCCGGAATCTGCACGCCCGTGTCGCCGAGGGGTTTGTACCGCATGGAGCCTCCGCCGCGCCGCCGCTAGCCGCTGCCGCGCGCACGCCAAGGTTTTACACGCGCCAAGCGCCGCGCGCAAAGGGGGGCGCGGAGCGCGCCCCATCCGTCATTCCCGCGAAAAGCCTGCCCCGTACTTGATACGGGGCGGGAACCTCGCCTCGATTCACGCGGGGCGTGGGGGTATCCCCCGCAAAAGGGTTTTTGTTTCTTGGGGGGCAGAGTAGTTACACAAAGGTCTCCGTGCGCGGGAGCCTCTCTACCCGGCTGCCCCTACCGCCTCCTCCACGCGGAAAGTGAGGCCGTCCGGCGACGCGTCCACCAGCACCGCGTCGCCCTCCCGCACCTCGCCCGCGATGATGCGCTTGGCGAGCTCGTTCTCGACGTGGCGTTGCACGGCGCGGCGCAACGGACGCGCGCCGTACAGCGGGTCGTAGCCCTGGTCGGCCAACCATTCCGTGGCCGCGTCGGTCAGCCGCAAGCCGATGTTGCGGTCGGCCACGCGGCCGCGCGCCTCGTCCGCGAGCATGCCCACGATCTGCGCGATCTGCGCGCGGGTCAACTCGTGGAACACGATGAACTCGTCCACCCGATTGAGGAACTCGGGGGCGAAGGTCTTCTTGAGGGCGTCGAACACGGCGTCGCGTTGACGCTGCTCGCCGGCGGCGCGGGGCGCGCCCTGGAAGCCCAGACCCGCCTTGCGGCGCTCGGCGGCGCCCAGGTTGGAGGTCATGATGACGATGGTGTTGCGGAAGTCCACCGTGCGCCCGTGGCCGTCGGTCAACCGCCCGTCCTCCAGCACCTGGAGCAGCAGATTGAACACGTCGGGGTGCGCCTTCTCGATCTCGTCGAACAGGACAACGCGGTGCGGCCGGCGGCGGACGGCCTCCGTCAACTGCCCCGCCTCGTCGTAGCCCACGTAGCCCGGCGGCGCCCCGATGAGGCGCGAGACCGCGTGCCGCTCGCCGTACTCCGACATGTCGACGCGCACCATGTTCCGTTCGTCGTCGAACAGCAGCGCCGCCAACGCCCGCGCCAACTCCGTCTTGCCCACTCCGGTCGGTCCCAGGAACATGAAGGAGCCGATGGGGCGCTTGGCGTCTTGCAGACCGGAGCGGGAGCGGCGGATGGCGTCGGCGACGGCGCGCACGGCCTCTTCCTGACCGACAACGCGCTCGTGCAGGCGCTCCTCAAGGCGGACGAGGCGGTCGGCCTCCTGCTCGAGAAGGCGCGTTGCCGGGATGCCCGTCCACGCCGCGATGAGGGCCGCGATGTCCTCCGCCTCCACGGTGAGAGCGTCGGAGTCCGCGCCTGGGAAGGCGGCGCGCTCGGCGTCGAATTCGGCCTGCGCGCGCAGGCGCTCGGCCTTGATGCGCGCCGCCCCTTCGTAGTCCTGGCGCTGCGCTGCGGCCTCCTCCTCGTCCTGCAAGCGGCGCAAGTCGCGCTCCTTCTCCCGCAAGTCCGGAGGCAGACTCTCCGCGTCGAGGCGCAACTTGGCCGCCGCCTCGTCGATGAGGTCCACCGCCTTGTCCGGCAGGCTGCGATCGCTGAGGTAGCGCGCGCTGAGGTTGGCGGCGGCGGTCAGGGCGTCGTCGGAGAAGGCGACCTTGTGGTGCGCCTCGAAGCGAGGCTTGAGGCCGCGCAGGATATCGATCGTCTCGGCGGGAGTCGGCTCTTCGAGCCAAACGGGCTGGAAGCGCCGCGCGAGGGCGGCATCCTTCTCGATGTGGCGGCGGTACTCGTCGGGTGTGGTCGCGCCCATCACCTGCATCTCGCCGCGCGCCAACGCGGGCTTCATGATGTTCGCCGCATCGATGCCTCCCTCCGCGGCGCCCGCGCCCACCACCGTGTGGAGTTCGTCGATGAACAGGATGACCTCGCGCCGCGCCTCCTTCACCTCGTCGATCAGTGCCTTCAGGCGCTCCTCGAACTCGCCGCGAAACTTGGAGCCGGCCACCAGCGCGGCCATGTCCAGCGCGAGCACGCGCTTGCCCCGCAGCGCCTGCGGCACGTCCTCGACGGCGATGCGCTGCGCCAGCCCCTCGGCGATGGCCGTCTTGCCCACGCCCGCCGCGCCGATGACGACGGGGTTGTTCTTCGTGCGGCGGCTGAGCGTCTGCATCACCCGGCGTATCTCCGCCCCGCGCCCGATAACGGGATCGAGCTCGCCCCGGGCGGCCAGTTGCGTCAGGTCGATGGCGTAGCGCTCGAGCGTGCGGTAGCGGCTCTCAGCGCGCGGATCGGTTACGCGGTGAGCGCCGCGGATGTCCTGGAGCGCGCGGTAGACGCGCTCGCGGTCTACTCCGTGCCGCGCCAGGGCGCGCGCCGCTTGCCCGCCCTCCTCCGTCACCGCCGCGATGAGCAGGTGCTCCGCGCCGATGAAGTCGTCGCGCAGGCGGCCCGCCTCGTCCCGCGCCGCTTCCAGCAAGCGCATCACGCGCGGCGTGGGCGAGATGCGGTCGGGCTGGTGCGCCAGCTTGGGCGTAGCGTCGAGGACGCTTTGGATGTCGCGGCGCGCCTGAGCGAGGTCGACGCCCAGCGCGCGCAGCGCCTCGGCCGGCACGCCTTCGTCGTCCTCCAGCAGCGCCAAGACGACGTGCTCCACGTCCCACTCGGCGTGGCGCATCGTGCGGACGAGGTCGTGGGAACGGGAGATGGCCTCCCGCGCCTGCTCGGTGAAGTCCTCTTGCTTAAAGGTCACTTGATTTCCTTCCTCTCGGTTCCTCTATGCACGGCGGCGGCGGGCGGCGCGTTCGTCCTCCAGGCGGCGCACCTCTTGTTCCAAGCGCTGGATGCGCTGGGACATGCGGATGATGACCTCCACCCCTGCGAGGTTGACGCCGAGATCTTCGATGAGCGAGCGGATCCATTGGGCGCGCTGCACGTCAGCGGCGGAGTAGAGGCGGATGTTGCCGGAAGAGCGGGCGGGATCGAGGAGACCCAGGCGCTCGTAGGTTCGCAGCGTCTGAGCGTGCACGCCGACAAGCCGGGAGGCGACGCTGATGACGTAGGCCGGTTCGTCGGCGCTCTCGGCGAGCGTCGTGGTCACCCTGATGCGGTAGCGGGCCATGCTCTCGGCTCCTCGTCGTTAGCGGGCGTCGGCCCCGGCGGCGCGGGATTCGCGGAGGCGCTCGAAGAGGGTGCGCTCCTCGGCGCTGAGGGCGGTCGGCAGCGCAACCTTGACGGTCGCCAGCAGGTCGCCGTAGCCGCGGCCGCCTCGGCGGGGCATCCCCTGCCCTTTCAGTCTGAACGTACGTCCGTTCTGGGTTTCGGGCGGAATAGCAAGGGCGACCTTGCCGCCCTTGACGGTGGGCGCCTCCACTTCGCCGCCGAGCATCGCGTCGGTCAGAGGAACGGAGACCTGCGCGGCCAGGTCGTCGCCGCGGCGCTCGAAGACCGAGTGAGGCGCGACCTCGACATTGACGTAGAGGTCGAATGCGTCGTTGGCCTTGCCCGCGACGTGGACGCGGGAGCCGGTGGCGACGCCGGGGGGAATGTCCACCTCGACGCGCTTGGCCGCGCCCGCCGCGCCGTTCGGAGAGAAGGCGACAACGCGGCTGCACCCGGCGTAGGCCTCTCGGAGGGTGATGGTTACGGCGGCTTCGATAGGCTGGGGGGCGCGGCGCGCGAACCCTTCGAAGAGGTCGTGGATGTCGAAGCCGCCGCCCCGGCCGCCGCCGAACCACTTGTAGGTTCGTTGGCCCGGCTGCTCGGAGGCGCCGCCGGGCGAGGCGGAGACCTTGCGCCAGTCGGCGCCGTAGCGGTCGTACTTGGCGCGGGAATCGGCGTCGGAAAGAGTTTGGTACGCCTCGTTGACCTCCTTGAATTTGGCCTCGGCCTGCGGATCGCCGGAGTTCACGTCGGGGTGGTGCCGGCGCGCGAGGCGGCGGTAGGCGGCGCGGATGTCCTTCTCCGACGCGCCGCGCTCTACGCCCAGCAGCTGGTAGTAGTCCTTGGCCAACGCTATCCTCGCTTGCGTGCTGTTCCAGCCTCGTTCTGCTCTCTATGGCACAGTGCATTATACAATAAGATTGAGCGGCATACTGTCAAGTCTCGACGGGCATTAGGGCGGCGGGCGCTTGACGAT
This sequence comes from Dehalococcoidia bacterium, assembly GCA_021296055.1. Lineage (GTDB taxonomy): Bacteria > Chloroflexota > Dehalococcoidia > Lucifugimonadales > Australimonadaceae > JAGWBE01. Next base: position 20,025 of record JAGWBE010000032.1, read on the forward strand.
GGGCGGCTCGGCGGGGTAGGATGCGTCGCCGCCGCCGCGTTATGCGCGCGTGAGAGAAGGAGGGCGCTGTGGCGCACGTGCTGTCGCTTCGCTGCCGCGAGTGCTCCCGCGAGTACCCCGTCGAGCCTCTGAACGTCTGCGAGTTCTGCTTCGGGCCGCTGGAGGTCGTCTACGACTACGAGACGATCAACCGCGTCGTGTCGCGGGAACGCATCGAGGCGGGGCCGCGGAGCATGTGGCGCTACGCCGACTTCCTCCCCGCCGACTACAACCCCCGGACGGACATCAACGCGGGGTTCACCCCGCTCATCCGCTCGCGCAACCTGGCGGAGGAGCTGGGGCTGAACGAGCTCTACATCAAGAACGACAGCGTGAACCCGTCCTACTCCTTCAAGGATCGGGTGGTGGCGGTGGCGTCGGCCAAGGCGCTGGAGTTCGGGTTCAAGACGATCGCCTGCGCGTCCACGGGCAACCTGGCGGGCGCGGTGGCGGCGCACGCGGCGCGCGCGGGCATGGAGGCGTACGTCTTCATCCCGGCCGACCTGGAGGCGGGGAAGGTGTTGGGGGCGGCCATCTACGACGCAGCCATCGTGGCGGTGGACGGCTCCTACGACGACGTGAACCGCCTGTGCAGCGAGCTGGCCGACCGCTATCCGTGGGCGTTCGTGAACATCAACGTGCGCCCCTTCTACGCGGACGGCTCCAAGACGCTGGGCTATGAGGCGGCGGAGCAGTTGGGCTGGCGCGCGCCAGCGCACGCGGTCGCCCCTGCGGCGTCCGGCGCGATGTTCACCAAGATATGGAAAGGGCTGAACGAGTTCGCCGACGTGGGGCTGATCGACGGCCCCGTGGAGACGCGGATGCACTTGGCGCAGGCGGCGGGGTGCGCGCCCATCGCCGAGGCCTACGCGGACGGACGGCTCATCATCAAGCCGGTGAAGCCGAACAGCGTGGCCAAGTCGCTGGCCATCGGCAATCCCGCAGACGGCTACTACGCGCTCAAGACCATCGAGGCGTCGCAAGGGTCGGCGGTCATCGTGGCCGAGCACGAGGTCGCCGAAGGCGCGAAATTGCTCGCCCGCACCGAGGGCATCTTCACCGAGGCCGCCGGCGGCGTCGCCGTCTCCGCCCTTAAGCGGCTGGCCGAGTCGGGCGCGATCGGGCGGGACGAGTCGACGGTGGTCTACATCACCGGGAACGGCCTCAAGACGGTGGAGCTCGTCCAGGACGTAGTGCGCCCCATCCACATCTCCGCGAGCGTCGACGCCTTTGAGGCGGCGGTGGACGCGCGCGTATCCTGACGGCGATGACACTGCAACAGGAGCGAGGCATGCGGCGCGTCCGGCTCACCTTCCTCGACCATATGATCCGCCAGCCGGTCATCTACCAGATGGCGCGGGACTTCGACGTGGTTACGAACATCCGCCGCGCGGACGTGCAGGAGAACGTGGGGTGGGTGATTCTCGAATTGGAAGGGGGCGAGGAGGAGATCGACCGCGCCCTCGAATGGGCGCGCGGCCTGGGTGTGCGCGTCGATCCCGCCCTCGGCGACCTGGTCGAGGGCTAGGCAAGAGAGGAGAAGGAGGAGCATGAGCGTCACCGTACGGATTCCCGGCCCGCTGCGCCGGTTCACCAACAACGCCGACAAGGTGCAAGTGGAGCCGGGCGACCTGGGGGCGGTCATCGGCGAGCTCGATAGCCAGTTCCCGGGCATCAGGGAGCGCATCTTGGACGAGGATGGCGCGATGCGCTACTTCGTCAACGTGTACCTGAACGGGGAGGACGTGCGGTTCCTCGAGGGCCTCGAAACGGCGGTCAGCGCGGGAGACGAGGTAAGCATCGTTCCCGCCGTCGCGGGCGGCGCGTAGCGGCGCGCCCGCCCCTGCCCGTCCGCGCCGCCCGAGGCAAGCGCCTATGGCTCAGCACGACGACGATGACGCGCTCGAGGCGCGTGACGAGGATGAGTCCGAACGCCCTGACTTCACGCAGTCGCGGCGCTGGCGCTGGGTTCTGCTCGGCGGCAGCATCCTCTTCCTCCTAGCGCTGGCCCTCCCCGTCTTCCTGCAAGCGTGCGAGGCGGGGCGCGCGCCCGCCCCTACTCCCACGCCCTCCGCGCCGCTCGACTTCGACCTGCTCGCCGCCGACGGCTCCACCGTGCGCCTGTCGGAGGCGGCGCAGGGCTACGACTACGTTGTGGTGGTCTTCTACCGCGGCTTCTTCTGAGGCATCTGCCAAGCGCAGCTCGTGGAGCTGCAAGACGCTTACGCGGACATCCGCGCGCAGGGAGCGGAGCTTGTCGCCATCAGCGTGGACGACATCGCGGGCGCTCAGCGGATGCGGGAGCACGCAAGCGCCGAGTTCCCCGTGCTGTCGGACGCGGACGCTAGCGTGACGCGGCGCTACGGGGTGTTCGACCTGCTGGACGACGGCGTGGCCGCCCCCGCGACCTTCGTCCTCGACGACAGCCTGCGCATCGTGGCGGGGGCGGTGGGCAACGCCATCGGCGACCGCGTGCCGGCGCAGGTCATCATCAACACGCTGCGCGAGCTGCGCAGCGACCAGGCGTAACCCACCGCCCCCGCCACCGTCGTTCCCGCGAAGAGCCTGCCCCGTACTTGATACGGGGCGGGAACCTCGACGCGAGGCGCCCCACACCCCCGGCCTCATCCGTCATTCCCGCGAAAGCGGGAAGGCGCGTTCACGTTTGAAGTGCAACACCTGTTGGTTGAAGACCTGGGCTGGGGTT
>JAGWBE010000033.1 GCA_021296055.1 Dehalococcoidia bacterium
CAACACCCTATGCTGGTGTTGCACTTCGTTTGTGAACCCACTGAATCTCGCTTCGATTCTGGCAAGGCAGGGAGCGCCCAGCGCCCTCCGTTCGCCCTGAGGGGAATCGAAGGGCGAATGGAGAAAGCCCCCGCCTCCGTCGGTTATACTGAGCCTTGACCCGCAGACGCCCGCCCCATCTATGCGAATCCCCCTCACCCTTGCCGCTGCTCTATCCGGCCTCCTCTTGCTCGCCGCTTGCGGCGACTCCCCCACCCCTACCCCATCGCCCACGCCGACTCCGCCACGCCAGGAGACGCTCACCATTCTCTATTGGCAGGCGCCGACCGTGCCCAGCGCCTACCTGTCCAGCGGCAACAAGGACACCGACGCGAGCGCGGTCACGTTGGAGCCGCTGGCGAAGTACGACCCGGACGGCAACCTCGTCCCGGCGCTGGCCGCGGAGATCCCGACGTTGGAGAACGGCGGGGTTTCGGAGGATCTGACGTCCATCACGTGGACGTTGAGGGAGGGGCTGAAGTGGTCGGACGGGAGCGCTATGACCGCCGAGGACGCGGTGTTCACGTGGCGCTACTGCACGGACGAAGCGACCGGCTGCACGGCGGAGGCGGCGTTCGACGGCATCGCGTCTGTGGAGGCGGTGGACAGCCTCACGGTGCGGATCGCCTTCGACGCGCCCGCGTCCTATCCGTACAAGGCGTTCGTGGGGTCGGGCGCGCCCATCATCAGCCGCGCGCAGTTCGCGGAGTGCGCGGGCGCCGCGGCGGCGGGCTGCCACGCGCAGAACAACGCGCCGCTCGGCACAGGGCCTTACCGCATCGTCGAGTTCACGCCCGGCGAGGAGGCGATCTACGAACGCAACCCGTTCTACCGGAGCGCGGCGCCCTACTTCGACCGAGTGCGAATCATCGGCGGAGGCGACGCCATCTCCGCCGCGCGCGCGGTGTTGGAGAGCGGCGAGGCCGATTACGCGTGGAACCTTCAGATCGACCCGGGCCTCCTCGCCGATATGGAGGCCGGCGGGCGGGGCAAGGTGGTCTCCGCCTTCTCCAGCCTCGTGGAGCGCATCGTGGTCAATCAGACAAACCCCGACCCCGTCCTGGGCGACGACCGCTCCGAATACCTCGACGGGGAGAACCCCCACCCCTTCCTGTCGTTCCACCCCATCCGTAAGGCTATGTCCATGGCCATCGACCGCGAGCGCATCGCGGTCGAGCTCTACGGGTTCGCGGGCGAGCCCGCGTGCAGCCTCATCGTCGGCCCGCCCAAGTACGTCTCGAGCGCCAACGACGCCTGCCTGACGCAAGACATCGCGGGCGCCCAACGCGCTGCTCGACGCGAACGGCGTGCGCGATACGGACGGAGACGGCGTGCGCGAGCACAACGGCGTACCCCTCCGCATCGTCTACCAAACCTCCACCAACGCCATACGCCAAGCCACGCAAGAGATGATCCGCGGCTGGTGGCGCGAGATAGGCGTCGCGACGGAGATCGTCCACCACAACGCGAGCGTCTTCTTCGGCGGCGACCCGGTGGACGACAAGGAAGCGTCGCTGCGCAGGTTCTTCGCCGACGTGCAGATGTACGCCTCCGGCTCGGGCATAGACCCGCAGGAGACGCTGTCCGGCTACCTCTGCAAACACATCCCCGCTCGCGAGAACAACTGGGCGCTGGCGAACGTCGCCCGCTCGTGCGACCCGGAGTACGACGCCCTCTTCGAGCGCCTGGAGCGGACACAGGCCGGGCCGGAGCGGGAGGCACTAGTCAAGCAGCTGAGCGACCTCTACGTGCAAGGCTACTACCAGATCCCGTTGGTGAATCGGGGAACGGTTTCCGCGCACGCCGATACGCTCCAGGGCGTCCGCATCAACGGCTGGGACAGCGATATGTGGAACATCGCCGACTGGCGGCGGTGAGGAAGCGGCGGCCTGGAAAACCTCCTGGAACGGCTTAACCCAAAAGACCGTAAAGGGAGCAAGCCTCTCGATGGAGGCGCCCTACGACGACCCGATGCGCGAAGCCTAACCCTCATCCCCGCCCTCATTCCCATCTTCCCCCTTCCGCCATTTCCGCAAAAGGAGACCTTTGCATAATCCCGCCGCCTCTTCACGAAGGGAGTGCCGAGGGGCTGCCCTCCCCTCGGCTGGGGGCGTGGGGGTATCCCCCACAAAAGGTTTTTTATCTCTGGGGGGTGGAGAGACAGCGCAGTTACGCAAAGGGGTGAGGGACTACCCCGCCCTGAGCCCCTCCACCACCTCGCGCACCATCTCCACGTCCACATCGCGGTGGATCGACGCGCTCCCTACCCCGTCCAGCAGCACCCACGACACCGCGCCCGCGCTCACCTTCTTGTCGCGCGTCATTGCCTCTAGGATGGCGGCGGGGTCGAGGGCGTCGTAAGTCGAGGGGAGGCCGAAGCGTTCCAGCAACACCTGCTGGCGCTCCACTACGTCGGGGGGCGTAACGCCGTGGGCGGCGCCGATGCGGGCGGCGCCGGTCATGCCGATGGCGACGGCCTCGCCGTGGAGGTAGCGTCCGTAGCCGGAGGCTGCCTCGATGCCATGGCCGATGGTATGGCCGTAGTTAAGCAGGGTTCGGACGCCCCCGGTCTCGCGTTCGTCCTGCGTTACGATGCGCGCCTTGACGGCGGCATTGCGGGCGACGACCTCGGTGGTCAACTCCGGTTCGAGGGCGAGCAGCATGTCGGCCTGGGATTCGTAGACCTCGACCAGGTCCGCGTCCAGCGCCAGGCCGTGCTTGAGCGCCTCGGCCCAGCCCTCGCGCAGCTCGCGCGGGGGCAGCGTGGTCAGCGCCGACACGTCGGCGAGGACAAGGGCAGGCTGGTGAAAGGCACCGACGAGGTTCTTGCCCGCGCCGAGGTCTACGGCGGTCTTGCCGCCGATGCTGGAATCGACCATCGCGGTAAGGGTGGTGGGAATATGGAAGACGGGCATGCCGCGCAGGTAGGTCGCGGCGGCGAATCCGGCCAGGTCGCCCGCCACGCCTCCGCCGACGGCAACTATCGCGTCGCGGCGCTCGGCGCGCATCTCCGCCAGCCACTCGTAGACGCGCGCGGCCATCGAGAGCGACTTGCTCTCCTCGCCGGGCGGGAAGGTGAAGAGGTGCGCCTCGACGCCCGCCGCCGTGAGCGAGCGCTGCACGAGGCGCCCGTAGGGATGGAGGACGTTCTGGTCGCAGATCAGGTAGGCCCTGCCGCGCAGCCCCGCGCCGATAAAGCGTTGGCCCGCCTGCGCCTCCAGGAAGTCCCAGCCGACGACGATCGGATAGGCGGCCTCGCCGCCCACCACCACCGCCGCGACGTGCGAATCGCCGCCGTGGAGCGCCGCCGCCCCCAAGCGCCGCCACGCGCGTGCAGCCTCGTGGGCGGCCTGCTCGATGCTCAGTGCGTCCGTCTGAATCGTCCACGCGGCGAGGGCGTAGGCCCATTGGCGCTCGCGCTTGAGGGCGGCGATGCGCTCGACGGCGCTCTCGCCTTGCCCCGGGCGCAGCATCGGACGCGCCATGCCCTCCGCTCTCGCATTGTCCGGGGGCACGGCGGCAAGCCGCGCCTCGATGGTCTCGGGGCGCGCCTCAAGCGCCACCACCACGCCCGCCGATTCCATCAGGCGGCGGTTCTCCGCGTCGAGGGGCAAGCCGCCACCCGTGGAGACCACGACACGCTCGCGGTCGAGCATGCCGCGCAGCGCCTCCTGTTCGCGGCGGCGGAAGCCCGCCTCGCCCTCCTCCGCGAATATCCGCGGGATGGGCCTGCCGTCGGCCTTAACGATTGCCTCGTCCGTGTCGGCGAATTCCCAGCCGAGCAGCGCGGTGGCGCGCCGTCCGACGGCGGACTTGCCCGCGCCGGAGAAGCCGATGAGGAAGAGGCGCGCGCCGGGCATCAGCCGCCGTGGGCGGGCGAGGCGGCGACCGGCCCGACCGTCGCCATATAGGCGCGCCAGTTGCGCAGCGTCTCGTCGATGCGGTCGCCGCCGAATTTATCCAGCATCGCGCCCGCCAGCGCGAAGGCGGTCATCGCCTCGCCGATGACCCCGCACGCCGGCACGAACGTGATGTCGCTCCGTTCGTAATGGGCTTGGCTCACCTCCCCTGTGGCGAGGTCCACCGACGGCAGCGGGTTGATCATCGTAGCGATGGGCTTGACCGCCGCGCGGAGCACCAGCGGCTCGCCCGTCGTCATGCCGCCCTCGAGGCCGCCCGCGTTGTTGGTGCGGCGCGGCCACGGACGCGCCCACGCGCCGTCCGCCCCGCGCTCCCATTCCTCGACGGGCTTGATGACGTCCTGCGCCTCGTGGCCGGGCAGATCGGCCTCCGCGAAGCCGCCGCCGAACTCGACGCCCTTGACGGCGTTCATGCTGCCGATGGCGGCCGATAGGGCGGTGGACAGCTTCCGATCCCACTGGATGTGGTCGCCGATGCCGATGGGCAACCCCGTCGCCACCACCTCGAACACGCCGCCGAGGCTCGTGCCTTTGGCGCGCGCGGCGTCGATGGCGGCGACCACCGCCTCCGACGCCGCATCGTCCGCGCAGCGCACCGGCGATGCCTCCACGCGCTCCCAGTCCACCTGCTCCGGCGCGGTTGCGGGAGCGCGGACGCCGCCGATGTTGACGACGTGGCTGCGTATCTCCACACCGAAGGGCGCGAGGAAGGCGCGGCAGACCGCGCCCACCGCCACCCGCGCGGCCGATTCGCGCGCGCTGGAGCGCTCGAGGATGTCGCGCGCGTCCTGCGTCGCGTACTTGGCCGCGCCGGGGGTGTCGGCGTGGCCTGGGCGCAGGCGGCGGATGGGGGTTACCTCGCCGTCCACCGCCTCCTTGCTCATCGTGTGCGTCCACGGCTTGCCGTCGGGGCCTTTGCCCGTCGAGTGGTCGCGGTTCTCGATGAGCACGGCGATGGGGCTGCCGAGCGTCTCGCCGTGCCGCACGCCCGATTGCAGCACGGCGTAATCCGTCTCGATCTTCATCCGCCCCCCGCGTCCGTAGCCCGTCTGCCGTCGCGCCAGGTCCTGCCGTATCAGCGCCTCCGACAGGCGCACACCCGCAGGGATGCCCTCAAGGATGGCGACCAGGCCCGCGCCGTGGGACTCGCCTGCAGTCAGGAAGCGCAACATAGCGCGATTGTAGCACCCGCCCCGACATCGCTCTCCCGTAGGGGCGACCGGCTGGCCGCCCTGCCCATCCGTTCGCCCTGAGGGGAATCGAAGGGCGAACACCTCATCCACGCCTCTTCACACGGGGCACCCCTCCCCCGTTCGCCCTGAGGAAACTCGAAGGGCGCCCCTCGGCGGGGGGCGTGGGGGCATCCCCCACAAGAACCTTCTTACCTCTTTGAGGAGTGGGAGGGGGGCTACGCGAACGACGCGGGTTCGAGGACGCGCGGCTGCACGATATACCCCTCGCGGATGACGCCCGCCTCGCGGTCGATCATCGGGGCGTCGCCCTCCACTTTCACCGCGTCGTTGTCGAAGCAGTGGGCGAGCCACGCCGCGACGGCGGCGTCGAGCTGGTCTTCGGTGGGCAGGTCGGAGGGGAGGATGACGCCTTGCGCTTGGAGCAGGTCGGCGCGGCGGCGGCGGCCCTCGACGGAGCGCTTAGGGGGGAGCGATTCGTCCGCAAGTTCGCGCCACGCGGCACAGGGGAATACCTCGATGAGGTTCGCCCCGTGCGCGGGGATGTCGTTCAGCCCCAGCAATCGGAAGCGCGAGCCGCCCGTGGCCAGTTTGTAGAAGAGCCTGGCGCTGCCGGTCATGAAGCCCGCGCAGGGGCGGTCGTCCGCCGGCAGTTGGTAGGTGGAGCGCGGCGACGCGTTCACCAGGCGCTCGGAGACGCGGGCGGTGGCTCCGGCGTCGGCGGCAAGCCCCTGCGGGCCGCCGACGGCCATAACAAACGGCTTGCCCAGCGCCGCCTCGGGCACGATGCTCGCGCCCTCCTCGTCATAGTCCCACTGGTGGAAGGAGCAGCGCATCGCAGGGTCTATCACCGCCGCCTCGCAAGGGCGGCGATTGGCGGCGCTCGGGTCGGTCAAGTCGAGGCCGATGAAGTAGCGGCCCGACGGCTGCCCCCCCTCGCGCTGGTCGCCGACCCGCCGCGAACGGCGGCGCCGCCACTTGGCGATGTAGCGCGCCGTAACCGCGCCGGCGACTATGCCCGCGCCCAGGGCTTGATACCTGCGGGAGGGAAGATGCATAGCGGAGAGATTGTCCCACTCGGCGGCTCCAGGACACACCCCTTAGGCGGGCGGGGTTGGCGAAGTTTGAACGCGGCGGGCGGCGGCCTAGGGGAGGCGCGGGTGGGCGTCGAGGTAGGCCTGAAGAATCAGCGCGGCGGCCATGGCGTCTTGCTCGCCGGGCTTGGGCTTGCGGCGCCCTCCCGCCTCGCGCAGGAGCCGCTCTGCCTCTACGCTCGACAGGCGCTCGTCCCACGTGTGAACAAGCAGCCCGGTGCGCTCGGCGAGCAGCGTCGCGAACTCGCGCGCCTCCCTCGCCTGCGCGCCCTCCACGCCCGACATCAGCAGCGGCAGCCCCACCACCACCGCGTCCGCGCCCCGGGCGCGCGCCGCCTCCGCCACCGCCTCGCACGCATCGGCACCCCCGGCGCGGTCGATCGCGTCCACCGGCGCCGCCACGCGCGCGTCCGTATCCGCAACGGCCAGCCCGATGCGCCGATCGCCAAGGTCAACGCCGAGGATGCGCACTAGGAGGCACCTCTCTCCCTCATCCTCGCCCCTTCCTCTTGCAGGGGCGACCATCGCGCCCCCTACCCCCCAACCGCCCGCACGGCCTCCACAGCGGCCTCGATGCCGTCGAGGAGTTTGGCGGAGTCGCGGCCGCCGGCCTGGGCCACGTCCGGGCGCCCGCCGCCCCCGCCCCCCATCGGCGGCGCCGCCGCCTTCACGATGTCGCCCGCGCGGTAGCCCCGCTCCACCAGGTCTTTCGTGACCATCGCCACGAGCAGCGGGCGCCCGTCGATGACCGCGCCCAGCGCGACGACACCGCTGCCGAGCTTGTCGCGCAGCCAGTCGCCCATGGCGCGGAGTTCGTCAACGGAGGGCGCGTTGACGGCGGCGGCTACGACCTTGACGCCGCCCACGTCTTGGGCCTGAGCGAGCAGCGCCTCGGCCTCTTGGCGAGAAGAGGCGCGCTGCGTGGCGGAGGCCGCGCGCCGCGCGTCGTCCACCTCTTGCAGCAGCGCCTCGACGCGCCGGGGAGCCTCGACGGGCGACGCGCTCAGCGCTCCGGCGACCCGGTCGAGCAGGCCGAGGCGCTCGTCCAGCCACGCCTCCGCGCCGCGCCCGGTGAGCGCCTCGATGCGCCGCACGCCCGCGCCCAGCCCGCTCTCGCTCACGATGCGGAAGTGGCCGATCTGCCCCGTGCGCTCAAGATGCGTCCCGCCGCACACTTCGTAAGAGAAGGCGTCGCCCTCGCCGCCGCCGATGCGCAGCGTGCGCACGCGCTCGGGGTAGCGATCCCCGAAGAAGGCGACCGCGCCCGCGGCCGTAACCTCGCGGTAAGCGCCCTCCCCCTTGGCGCACGCCAGATCGTCGCGGATCGCCTCGTTCACCACGCGCTGTATCTCCGCCAACTCCCCCGCCCCCACCGCTGCCGTGTGCGTGAAGTCAAACCGCAGGCGGTCGGGCGCGACCAGCGACCCCGCCTGTCGCACGTGGACGCCCAGCACGCGGCGCAGCGCCGCGTGCAGCATGTGCGTTGCCGTGTGGTTGCGCATCACGTCGTAGCGCCGCTGCGCGTCCACCGCCGCGTGCGCCGCGTCCCCCACCCGGGCGATGCCTTCGACCACGCGCGCCGTATGAACGATCAGGCCGCCGACGGGGCTCTGCGCGTCGCTGACGGCGAGGCGAAAGCCCGCGCCCCTTATCTCGCCAGCGTCGCCCACCTGCCCGCCGCCCTCCGCGTAGAAGGGCGTCTCCGCAAGCGCCGTTTCCACCTCGTCGCCCTCCCGCGCCTCCCTCACAGCCTCCCCGTCCTTAAGCATGCCTGCAATGGTCGTGTCGGCGGCGAGAGCGTGGTAGCCGAGGAAGGGCGTGGGGGCGAGGCCGAGGGGTTCGTAGCGGCGCTGGAGGTCGCGCCCGCCCGCGAAGCCTGCGGCGGCGGCGCGCCCGCGCTCCCGCTGCGCGGCCATCTCCTGCTCGTAGCCCCGGCGCGTCTCCTCGGTGACCTCCAAGCCGTACTCGGGCGCTACCTCGAAGGTCAACTCCGCAGGGAAGCCGTAGGTATCCGCTAGAACGAAGACCTCGTGCCCTGTGAGCTGCATCGCTTGGTCACGCGCGACGCAGAAGCGCTCAGGCTCCGCCGTCCACCATTCGGCGCCTTTGCCCAAGATACTCTCGAAGTGGTCGGCAACGCTCCGCTTCAAGGCCCTTGGCGCGTCTCCCCCCGATAACGTCCCAATCCTCAGCGATTCCAGAGGCCACCCGATAACGGTAGCCCGTCGACTCGGGTCTTCGGCTAACAAAGAGAAATGCTCATCCCGGAGGAATTCCCTATACCTTTTGATTTCTTCTAGGTAGTTCGACACCACGTCGAGTGCATCTAGGAAGCGAGCTTCCTCATCAGCGAGGAGATTGAGCACCATCTCTCCCTGCAGCAAAAGTTCAGAGTACTTGTCTGACATCCTACTTATGACTTCTCTGGCTGTCGGACGTAAGTAGATTCTGTCTTGCACATAGAGATGTGTCCTGGCGAAGTAGACCGCCCGCCGGATGATGCGCCGCAGCACGTAGCCGCGCCCCTCGTTGGAGGGGGTAACGCCGTCCGCGATGAGGAACGCCGCCGCCCGCGCGTGCTCCGTAATCACCCGCACCGCCCGATCCACCTCCGCATCCGCGCCATATTCGACCTGCGCGAGCTCCGCCATGTGCTCGCGGATGGGCCTAAGCAGATCGGTGTCGTAGGCGGAGCGGACGCCCTGCATGACGGCGGCGATGCGCTCGAGCCCCATGCCGGTGTCGATGCCGGGGGCAGGCAGGGGGGCGCGGACACCGTTCACGTCCTGGTTGAACTGGACGAAGACGAGGTTCCATATCTCGAGGAACCGGTCGTCGGCGCCGTCGTCGCCCACCCTGGCGCCGGGGGCGAACTCCTCGCCGAAGTCGTAGTGGATCTCGCTGCACGGCCCGCAGGCGCCCTCGCTGCCCGCCGGGCCCCAGAAGTTGTCCTTGTCGCCCAGGTCGACGATGCGCTCGGCGGGTACCCCGATCTCGTCGCGCCAGATGGCCCGCGCCTCGTCGTCCGTGTGGTGGACGGTGATCCAGAGGCACCCTGGCGGTATGGCGAGCACGCCGGTGACGAACTCCCACGCCCATCGGATGGCGTCGCGCTTGAAGTAGTCGCCGATGCTGAAGTTGCCCAGCATCTCGAAGAAGGTGTGGTGCGTGAAGTCGCCCACCACGTCGATGTCCGTCGTGCGGAAGCACTTCTGCACCGACGCCAGGCGCCTGCTCGGGGGCGTCTCGTCGCCCGCGTAGTACGGCTTGAAGGGCGCCATCCCCGCGCTGGTCAGCAGCAGCGTCGGGTCCCCCGCCGGAATCAGCGACGCGCTCGGCATCACAAGGTGCCCCCGCTCCTCGAAGAAAGCGAGGAAGGCGGAGCGAATGTCGTCTGATGTGGTGGGGGGCTGACCGGTCATAGGAGCGCGGTGAGTGTAGGCGTGGGCGCGGGGGAGCGTCAACGCGCCCCTTCTCCGTCATTCCCGCGAAAGTGGGAAGGCGCGTTCACGTTTGAAGTGCAACACCTGTTGGTTGAAGACCTGGGCTGGG
>JAGWBE010000001.1:0-57684 GCA_021296055.1 Dehalococcoidia bacterium
AACTTCGCCGATGCGACGGGAAACATCCTCAAATGACGGATGCGGATCGGTCTTGGCTTTAGCGTACAGCCAGGCGACAGGGTTGATGTCGCACGCCACGGCGCGACGGCCCGACACCATCGCAACGTACGGAGCGGCACCACGTCCGCAGAAGGGGTCAAGCACCGTGTCGCCCGGATTGCTGAAGGCGCCGACCACTTGGCGCGTGAACTCGATGGGGAACATCGCGTAGTAGGGCCCAAGGCATGCCCAGCGGCTCTCCGCCGTTCCAAAGCCGGCCAGCGCCGGCACGCTGCGCAGGCCGCTGGCGCTCATCACTCTTCGAAGAGCTCCGCCAGCAAGCCGATGCCCGCCTTCAAGGGTATGGCGGCGTGCGCGTGGGCGCGCACCAGCGGGGCGAAGCCGTCCTCGTAGAGGTAGGTGGAGAATTCGTCCATGATATCCAGCGCCTCGCCCAACCGTGGGTAAGCGGCTACTCCGACGCAGTCGCGGCTCTCCCCTTCCGTGTTCACGATAGGCGTCATGACCACCGCATGCTGCCCCAGCCGGTTCTTATAGAGCACGCGGCGCCCATAGTCAGTTTCCACTCCATGGGCTTTAGCCTCCTGAGGGCGCAAGGCGATGTGGCGGTGAGTGTACGCACGGTCGGGCGCCAGAGCCAACCCTGACTCGAGCCGCGCCCGCGGGCCTTCGTAGTCGCTCTGGTCGAGCGCCTTCAGGTGTTCGAGGAACATGCCGGACTTCTCTACGCCGAAGAGCAGCACTCCGGGCCCACCGCGCGCCAAGGCCTGCGCGTGGAGCCGGGCGACCTCGTTTTGCACATGGAGTTTCAGCCAGGCAGGCATGCCGAAGATGGCCAGTGGTCCGTCCATCACAAAAGCGGTTGTGCCAAAGGCGCTCCACCAACCACGCCGCTCGAAGAAACGCATGATGTTGACCATAGCCAGGTGTTCCACGACCTGCCGCATAGCAGTGTAGGCCTGGGCAGAGGAGCCAAAGTCTTCGAACCGCTCGTGCAGCCGGAGGCTGTCTGTCTCGAAGATCTGCTCGCACCTTTCGCAAGCGCACTCGCCTATTCCCTCAAGGGCAGGAATGGTGTTGGAGCAATCATCCATCGGGCAAGGAAAGCGCCTAGACGGTGTGATAGCGCGCATCGTCTCAATCAGCGTCTCGTGTTCATCGTCTACTCTTCTACCAGCGAGCGCTTGGTGGACAGAGTAGCGGAAGAAGCGCTCCGGGGTATCATCAGCAACATCCTCGCGCACTACATTCCTGCCGGGCAGCACCGCGTCAAGCGTCCGGCAGTCCTCTATGTCGCGCATCGTGCTGGGCCGCGGGATTGAGCCAGGCGGGATATCCTTAAGTGCCTGGAGGTCGATGACAACAGCGGCGAGGTTTAGCAGCGCCGCCTCAGCCCCCGGGTAACCGATGCGGACGGGACTGGCGACCGTGGAACCGTCGATGACGATGATGCGGCTAATCGCGTCTTGACCCCGGGGCGGAGTCAGTGCCACGGGAGGCTCAACGGCCTCCTCGGGGCCGCCGTAGCGAATCGCGCCCTCGAAATCTCTGACGCTGTCGCTTGTGGTGAGCCGCCACAGCGATTCGCCAGTGGCAAACTCCTTCTCGTAGGGCATCAGGACTCCTGCGCTGGCGCAGTGAAGCGGTCGATCTGGACGGGCAGCGTGTAGGGGCTGGACATTGTTCGCACCTTGAGGAAGCCCGGCTCTTTCACCCGACGGATGCTGCCGCTGAAGTCGGCGAAGTCGTTGTACTGGTCTAGTTCGCGAGTCTCTCCAGTGCTGTTGAGGTGGGAGAGGAACCAGTTCTCGGTGTTGCGGAGAATGTTGCGCTGGATGGAGGATGGCTCTTGCGTGGAGTAGACCAGGCCGATGTTGAACTTGGCGCCCTCCTTCGCCGTGCGCGCCCAGATGTTGCGAGTGTCCTCCTCGCCGCCGCGGGGCAAGAGTGTATGCGCTTCCTCAACGTAGATGATCATCGGGTCGGGCGGGAGGAAGAAGCCGTCGGAGGCTTTCCTCGGCCGGGTGAAGGTTTCCTGTTGCCGGGCGAATATCTTGCGCATGATGCGCTCCGCCGACTGCTCGTTCATAACCGGGTCGCCCAGCGCCTGGTCGAGAATCACCAGCCTGCCTGCCTCCATGTCGACGATAATCTCATCGGTGTAGTCCGCATTCCGGCTCGGGTCGTGCCACTCCCGGCACTCTCGCAACGCCTGAACTCCTCGGGTGTTTTCAAAGATGCGTAGTAAGCCAAGGAGCCGGTCATCGCTCCAGTTACGCCGATCGTGAGATGCCTGGTAGCGCCGATCGAACCTGTGACCATCTCCATTCCTTTCAAACCACTTGCTCAACTGGCGGCACAACTCCCTAGCAGCATTCCATGACAATTCACCCTGCACTTCTGCTGTAAAACCGGACAGGAGAGGCTCGTCTTCCATGGCCCTTCGTACTTCGTCGCCGAAAAGGCCACGCACGGACACATTGGCGGTTGGGGGCTCGAATCCTGCTGCGGCCAGAATGGCTTGATAGACGAACACCGCGCGATGGTAGCGGACGTACTCGCCCCTATCGGTGATTCCCCCCGGCGCGGTCAGGTCGGTGCTGCGGAATGCCGCGATGTACGCCGCACTCTCGCTCTCAATGCGGCCATAGATAATCTGCTTGCCCATGTAGAGGGATTCCAGAGATTGGTGGAGGTCGTGGGCTGAGCTTGGCGGCTGCGACTGCGGCGGCAGCTCGCCCCCGAAGAAATTCACCTTAGTGATGCGCCGCCCCGGGTCGTAAGGGTGTGGCGTCAGGCCGTAGGTCACCACGTCTGACAAGTCGGCGCCTGGGAGATGCTTCACGTTGCGTAGGCAGCCGTCATCCTGCGGGTTGTCGTTGGCGTATTCCCCATTGGGGTCGATTATCAGCTGCGCGACGCGCTCAGAGGCATCCCCGCTGAGGCGCAGCTCGAAGACTGCCCGGGCGAGCGTCTTGACGGTGTTGGACTTGCCGGTGCGGGTCATGCCGAACAGCGCCGTGCGCTGGGCCACCACGTCTCGCGTGGTCATCTGCACAGGGACGGACTCGGGGCGGCCTGCATCCAGCGAGGCAGCGTACTTGACCTCGCCGATGCGGACGCGCCCCGAGCCAGGTGCGCCGTCCCTGGTGAAATTGGCGATGCGTTCCAGCGCCACGCCTATGGGCTTGTAAATCTTCATTCCCTGCCCGGCGTAGAAGTTGTCGATATCGCTCCCAAAGGTCAAGCGCCACTCGCCGGATTCCGTAGAGTGAACCATCCGAAAGGTGCCGAGTATGGCGCAGCGCAACCCTGCGAACCGCATCTGATTGAGGGTGAACTGGTCGGTAGTCCGGGGCTCGTCCCAGTTATAGAGGCTATCGGAGGCGCGCTGCCCCGCTTGGAAGCGCGCCTGCTGCATCTCGATGTCATTGGGCAGCGTGCTGCTTCCCAGAACGCGAAGGAGCAGCAGTGAGGGCAGAGATTCGCCAGCCTCTCCATCACCGCCGTCGGGGGCCTGATCTCTCGCCGCTACTAGGAAGCAACCGTGGGGCACACCTCCGACCTGCTGCCGCATTGCGTCGTGCACCAAGACGTGCGCCTCGTCGAAGTCCATTCGGATGAGGTCGCCGACCAGCCAGTCGGGCTCCCGGAATGCCCTGACCTCGCCCTGCGCTGCCTCGGCGCGGCGGGCGGCCTCCTCGCGCTCCATCTCGGGCGCAAGGCGGCTCAGAGGGCCTGGGGATTCGCCTGGCGTGGAGGGAGTAGTCACGCGCCCTACCCTGCTACCACTGGACGAACATCGGCATGACGACGTGGACGTATGCTTCGTCGTCGACTTGGCGGACTACGCCGGGGCTGGAGGGGGAGGTCATCTCTAGGGCGACCTTCTCCTTGTCGAGGACGGCGAGCACGTCGGTGAGGTAGCGGGCGTTGAAGGCGATGCGCCCCTCGCCGCCCTCCACCTGCGCCTCCAGCTGCCCCTCGCTATCGCCGACCTCCTCGGCGCGGGAGGAGACGGTGAGGTGGCCTGGGGCGTTCTCGCCCGGCTCCATGCGGAGGCGGATGATGGCGAAGATGGAGGCGGTGCGGGTTACGCGGCGGAGTTCGGCGAGGTCGACGACGGCGCGGGTGTCGTGCGCGGTGGGGACGAGTTGCTCGTAGTTGGGGAAGGTTCCCTGGATGAGCTGGGAGACGACCTCGATGTCCCTGAGGCGGAAGAGCACCTGGCTGCGCTGCGGCGTGATGACGATATCGATGGGCGCCTCGCCTTCGCTGAGGCGCTCGACTTCTTGCATAGTGCGGGCAGGGACGATGACGGTAATCTCCTCCTCGACGGGCTCGAGGAGGGGGGCGTGGTGGACGGCGAGGCGAAAGCCGTCGGCGGCGGCGAGGGTGAGGCGTTCGCCCTCGAAGTGCATGTTGACGCCGGTGAGCACGGGGCGGGAATCCTCGAAGGCGGCGGCGAAGACCACTTGCCGGATGGCGTCGCGCAGCGCTTTGGCCGCGATGCGGGTTACGGCGCCCTCGGTGGGCGTGGGGATGGGGGGGAATTCGCCCGCGTCGGCGCCGTGCATAGTGGCGTTGGTGCGATCGCCCTTGATCTCGATGCCCGTGCCCGCCTCGAGTGTCTTGACGCTGATGGTCTGGGGTTCGAGGGAGTTGATGAAGTCGGTGAGCAGGCGCGCGGGGATGGTGATGCCGCCCTCGGCCTCGACCTCGGCGCCGATCCACGTGCTGATGGCGATCTCGAGGTTGGTGGCGGAGAGCTTGATGCGGCCGGCGTCGGAGGCGATGAGGACGTGTTGGGTGATAGGCAGCGTGGTGCGGGTGGCGACGGCGCGCTGGACGATGCCGAGCCCTTGGCGGAGATTCTCCTGAAGGCAGTTCAGGTGCATGGGGCGTACCTCAATATGTTGTGGTTGGGGCGGCGAGCGGCGCAAGTATAGGCGGGAAGTCGAAGCGCTCGCAAGATGAAGGCGGCAGGGACGCGGCGCACGCCGTTCCAGAGGGAGGAGAAGGGAGTGAGAGCGGCGGCGTGCGGCCTACTGCCAGCCGCTGAGGAGCTCGACGAGCTGGTCGATTTGCTCGGGGGTAAGGGTTTCGCCGAAGTTCTGCGGCATCAAGTCGGGTTCGCAGTCGCCCGTGGGGCAGTCGGCGGCGAGCTCGGCGTTGGGGTCAAGGATGGAAAGGCGGATCGCGTCGGCGTCGAGGCGCGCGCCGATGTCGGAGAGGTCGGGACCGACCTGGCCGTTGGCCTGGGGGATGGACGCGACGCTGTGGCAAGCGCCGCATCCGGCAACCTGGACGAAGACGCGCGCGCCGCCCGTGAGGTTCGCGCCGCCGCCATCCACCGGGCCGGAGGGAGTGGGCGTGGGGACGGGGGTGACGCCGGGCGCCTCGCACGGGCTGGCGACGAACACGCCGCCCTGTGCGACGAGGCATTGGTCGGCGTCGGGGTTAGGCTCCGTTCCGCAGGCTGCGGCGAGCGCCAGCACGGCTGCGGCAAGCAGCGTGGCGACAAGGGTTCTGGGGTGAAGCAAGCGCTCTCTCAGCGGGACGTCTTGCGGTGGCCTGCGCCCCGCGGACTAGGCGGGCGCGGGCCGCGCCGGAGTGTGGAGTGGTTCCCGCAATAGGTATCACTCGCCCGCGCGGCCTGTCAAGGCGGAGGGAGCGCGTAAACGGGCGAGGGCGCGTTGGAGTGAGGCGCCGCCGCCTTGCCTCCCTCGAATCGAGGCGAGATTCCCGCTTTCTCGGAAATGACGAAAGCGGGCAGGAACGGCATGCGACGGCCATACCCTACCCTGCCGCTTGCGCCGCGTCCTCGAGCGCGGGCGGCTAGCCGGTGCGCTTGACTTCGAGCGACTCGCCGGGGGCGAGCGCCACTCGCCGGACGTTGATGCCGAGCTTGAGCAGCCAGTAGCCGAGCGTGGCCTTGCTGACCTCCAAGGTCAGCGCCGTGGCCGTGAGGCCGTGCTCGTTGATCATCTCCGGGAGGAGCCGTTCCAGCGGTTGCCGGTAGCGGTCCTCCACGTTCTGCATGAGACGGGTCTTACGCGCCATACGTACCCCTCCCCTAAGCGTGCGTGCAGGATGGATTCGGTTGTGTTTTCCCCGGCGCGTATTTGACCGCATCCTCGACGTATAGTCAACCCTACGCCTAGATACGGGACTATTCGGCGGACTATGCGCCGGTTTAGTCGAAGTATTAGAATCGTCCAGAACACGCCCGCGCGTCGCAACCGGGCGGGAGACGAAAAGCGCGCGGCGGCCTTGCGGAGACGCCCTAACCTATGCCTGGAGAACTCGTCACCTTCCTCACCGCAATGGCGCCCATCGGCGAGCTTCGCGCCGCCGTGCCGCTGGGCCTCGTGCAGTACGGGCTCTCGTGGCGAGTCGTGCTGCCTCTGGCGGTGCTGGGCAACCTAGCGCCCGTGCCGTTCGTGCTGCTGGCGCTCCACGGCGCCGGCGAGAGGGTGGAACGGATGGACAACGCCGCCGGGGCGCTGCTGCGCTGGCGCACGCGACGGCTGGAGGAGCGGTGGGGCGAGTTTGTCCGCCGCTATGAGTTCTGGGCCGTGATGCTGATGGTGGCGATTCCCTTGCCCTTCACTGGGGCGTGGACGGGTTGCTTGGCGGTCTGGTCGCTGCGCGTGCCCTTGCGCAAGGGGTTGCCGGCCATCGCGCTGGGGGTGGCTATCGCGGGTATCATCGTGATTATCCTGGTGGAAGCGGGCGTCGAGGCGTTCAGGCACGTCTAGGGAGCATCGAGGAGCGCTATGCAGTTCTGGGAGAAGGTGCGGCGGAACCACGGCTTGGAGCACGCGGCCATCACGCTGATGCTGCCCCACGCGCGGCAGAACCGCGTCGTCGCGGGCTACTCGCTGCCCGGGGGATTCGTGGTGTTGGGCGATTTCGAGACGGAGCAGGTGGAGCGCTTCGCCCAGGAGGGGTTGGAGCGGATGCGCCAGGGGCAGACCGACCTGGCGGTGTCGCCTTTCTGCGGTACGAACATCGTGGTGGCGGCGGCGCTAGCGACGCTCGGCGCGGTGGTGGCGCTGCGGTTCGGCGGGTTCGGCCTGCGGGGGCTGAACCGCGCCTTCTCGAACGCGACGCTCGCCCTGATGGCGTCGCGCCCCATCGGGCGCTTCGTACAGGAGCGCTACACCACGTCGGCCGACGTGGGCGCGGCGTCCATCACCGGCGTAACGCGGCATGAAATCGGCGGCCTGACGGTGCACTGGGTGGCGACGAGGTTCGCGGCGTAAGGGCGGCGAGGTGGCATCCCCGGACGGATTCGAACCGTCGACCGTCTGCTTAGAAGGCAGCTGCTCTGTCCGCTGAGCTACGGGGACTTGCGCTGAATTATAGTAGTAACGCCTCCGGCGGCGGTCAACCGCCCCGCTTGACGTGCCCTGCCTGTGAAATTCCCGCGAGGAGTCGCTATGGCCGCCACCCTGACCTACGAGACGAAAGGCGGCGTCGCCGTCCTCACGCTGCGGCGCGAGGAGCGGCGCAACGCCATCAACCGCGCGATGATCGCCGACCTGACAGAGGCGGTGGAAGCGTTCGAGCGAGACGCGGCGGCGCGCGTGCTCATCGTAACGGGCGCGGGCAGCGCGTTCTCGGCGGGCGCGGACATCAAGGAGCGCGCCGAGAACGCGGGCGACATGTCCGTCCAGCGCACCTCGCTCCACATCTCGCCCCTCTTCCGCCGTCTAGAGTTGATGGACAAGGTGGTCATCGCGGCGATCAATGGTCCCGCCGTCGGGGGCGGGTGCGAGTTGGCGCTGGCGTGCGACCTGCGCGTCGCGGGGCGAAGCGCGGTGTTCGCGCTGCCCGAGGTGCGGCTCGGCATCCTGCCGGGAGCGGGCGGCACCCAGCGCCTCCCGCGCGTCGTCGGCCCTGCCCGCGCCAAGGAGATGATGCTGCTCGCCCGCTACCTGGACGCGCCGGCCGCCCTCGCGTGGGGCCTGGTCAACGAAGTGGTGGACGACGCCGAACTGATGCCGCGCGCCCGCGCCATCGCCGCCGAGGTCATCGAGATGGCGCCGGTCGCGCTCGGCGTCATCAAGACGGCCGTGGACAAGGCGCAAGACATGGACCTAGACGCCGGCTTAGCGTTCGAGCAGGAGTGCTCGCAGGTCGTGGCGGCCACCGCCGACCGCGTCGAGGGCTACCAGGCGTTCGTGGAGAAGCGCAAGCCGCGCTTCACCGGGCGATAGGGCGCAGGGATTCGGGGGTTGGGGTTAATCGCTTGTCTCATACGTACTGAACAAGCACGGAGGTTATCGCCAAGGAGTTTGGGTGTGATACCCTGCGAAGCGACACACCGTCACACTCTTTAGGCCTAGTAGGAGGAATGCATCGATGGTGACCCCTAAGCGACTGCTGACGCTAATGACGCTGCTGCTCGTTGCTCTCGCGGCAGCGGCTTGCGGCGGCGACTCGGAAGAGGCGCGCGGAGACACGCTCGGCGAGATCCTTGACCGCGGGAACCTGGTTTGCGGCATCAAGGCGGACACGCCGGGCTTCGGCGTGCTGAACCCCGATGGCACGGCGGACGGCAACGACGTTGAGTACTGCCGCGCGCTGGCGGCGGCAGTGTTCGGCGACAAGGACAAGGTTGAGTTCAAGGAGGCCACCTCCGCGAACCGCTTCGAGTTGCTGGCGGCGAAGGAGATCGACGTGCTGATTCGCACGACGACGTGGACGGCCAGCCGCGACGCGAACTTGAACGTGGCGTTTGCGCCGACGACCTTCTACGACGGCGCAGGCGTCATGGTGAAGGCGGACGCCAACGTGTCCAGCGTCAAGGACCTGAACGGGGCGACCATCTGCATCCTCGACGGCACGAGCACACAGGGCGCAGTGTCGGACTTCTTCTCCGAGAACGGGCTCACCTACTCGGAGTTGACTCTCCAGGCCAACCCCGAGGTGCGCGCCTCCTTCATCAACGACCAGTGCGACGGTTGGTCGTCCGACAAGTCGCAGCTGGGCGGTCACCAGTTCACGCTGAAGGCCGACGGCGTCGACGCCGTTGTGCTGCCGGAGACGCTCTCGAAGGAGCCTCTGGGCCCGAGCGTGCGCGACTACGACTCCGAGTGGGAGGACGTGGTGCGCTGGGTGGTGAACGGGATGATCATCGCCGAGGAGCAGGGCGTGACGATGGGCAACGTGGGCCAGATGGCCGCGAACCCGCCCAACAACACCGTCGCGCGTCTGCTGGGCGTCGGCTTCCAGGGCGGCGCTCCGTCGAATCTGGGCATCGGCCATGGCAGGATCGACAGCACCTTCATGCAGGACGTGATCGCACAGGTCGGCAACTACGGCGAGGCGTACGAGCGCACGCTCGAGCGGGTCGGCCTGACGCGGGCGGGTTCGCCGAATGCGTCCTACCTGGACGGCGGGCTGCTCTACGCCCCGCCGATGCGCTAGGCGGTCAACGCCGATCCGAGCGGATATCGCGAGGGGCGGGCAGTGTTGCCCGCCCCTCGCTTTTGATAGGTTAGGGCCGCGATGAAGCAGCGCCTGCAAGACATCTGGCGCCACAAGCGCTCCCGCTACATGGCCGTCAACGTGACGGTGGGGGCGCTGGGCGGAATCGTCGCCGGATACGTTGCCTATTCCATCGCGGTCAACTTCTTCGACTTCGACTTCCTATTCGCACCCTACGGCAGCCCCGATCGCAGTTCGATATTCCAGGCACTGGACATCGAGGCGAGCGACCCGCGCTGGCTGGGGATGCTGAAGGGGGCGGGGAACACGCTGTCGGTGGTGGGGTTCGCCATCGTCTCGGCGTCGCTGCTGGGGCTGGCCATCGGCGTGGCGCGGTTGACGGCGCACCCGCTGATGAACACGCTGGGCAACCTGTACGTGCAGACGTTCAGGAACCTGCCCTTGCTGCTCATCATGTTCTTCTTCGCCTTCGCGGTGTTTCGGTCGCTGCCGCAGATTGAGTCGCGCTCGGGCGTGGTGGGCGTGGTCTACGTGAGCAACCGGGGGCTGGCGTTGCCCTGGCTGGAGGCGGCGAGCTCGCTGTGGACGCTGTGGGCGCTCGCGCTGGCGGCGGCCGTGGCGTTGGCGTGGTTCGCGCGGCGTTGGCGCTTGCAGGAGGAGTTGCGCACGGGCCGGAGCACGCATCCGAACACGTGGGGCGTATGCGTATTCCTGTTCGTTGCGGCCGCGACCTACCTTGCGCTGGCGGCGCCGGTGCGGGTGACGCTGCCGGAGGTCACGCAGTCGGCCTCCGGTTTCTACACCTACGAGGGCGGGAACGTGTTGGGGTTAGGCTACATGAGCGCGTTCATCTCGTTGACGCTCTACTTCAGCGCCTTCATCGCGGAGATTGTGCGCGGATCGATCCAAGCGGTGCCGCACGGACAGGTGGAGGCCGCGACGTCGCTGGGGCTGTCTCCGTATCAGCGCTTCACGCTGATTGTCCTGCCGCAGGCGCTGCGCATCATGATTCCGCTGCTGAACAACGAATACCAGAACACGAACAAGGACTCGACGCTGGCGCACGCGATCGCCTACGGCGAGATCGTGCTCATCTCTAACCGCATCGTGAACAACGCGGGCAATCTGCTGCAGACCTACATCTTCATCTTCCTCGTCTTCGTGCTGACGAACCTCATCATCTCTCTGGTGATGAACAGCATCAACAAGAGCGTGCGGATCCGATGATCGGGGCGCTGCCGAACGCCTCCGCCTTGTCGCGGCGCGCGGCCCACGCGCGAGCGCGGCTGTTCAACACGCGGACGAACACGGCCCTCAGCATCGTCGCCATCGTCGTGGGCGGCGCGCTCGCCTTCCTGCTGGCGCGGTTCATCCTGTTTGAGGCCAACTGGGGCCTGGTGGCCATCAACCGCAAGCTCTTCTTCGTGGGCAGCTACCCGCCGGACGAGGCGTTCCGCATCTGGATAGCGGTGTTCATCACCGCCGTATTGGCGGCGCTCTCCTACGGCCTCTGGGGCGGCAGGCTGCGCCCCTACGCGATAGCCGTCGGCGTGACCGCGCTTCTCATCCTCACCTTGGGGCTGGGGACGGAGTTGCGCATCGAGGAGCGCCAGTACACGGAGGAGATCCAGTCGGCGTCGGGTCAGACGACGACGGTGAGCGGCATCGAACGCGAGCTGGTGTTCGACCGCGGCTGGGCGCCGACGTGGCTCTACGCGGTGTCGCTGGGCTTGGCGTTGCCCTTCGGAGCGCCGTGGCTGCTGATGGCGGCGGTCTTCGCGTTGTTGGTCGTCGGAGCGATGGCGGGGCGGCGGCTGACGCGCTGGAAGAGCAATCCCATCCTGCTTCAGTCGATAGGGGCGGCGTGGGTGCTGCTGATACCGGTCGTCGTGCTGCTGCAAGTGGGCGTGGGCGTTGACAAATGGGAGAGCGCCTTCCTTGACCTGCTGGTGTTCGCGGTGGGGGGGTTCTTCTCGTTCGTCATCGGGGTGTTCCTTGCCCTGGGACGGCGGTCGCCCTACCGCGCCATCAGCGTAGCGTCGGTGACTTACATCGAGGTGGTGCGGGCGGCGCCGCTGCTGGTGTGGCTGCTGTTCGCCACTTTCTTGGAGGACGAGTTGGGGCCGGTGGGCGAGGCGTTCAGCAACATCTCGCTGACCTACCGCGTGATGGTCGTGTTCGCCTTCTTCGGCGGGGCGTACATCGCCGAGGTAGTGCGCGGCGGCTTGCAGTCGATACCGCGCGGCCAGTACGAGGCTGCGGACGCGATGGGGCTTTCGCCGGTGGAGAAGTACGCGGTGATCATCCTGCCGCAGGCGATCCGGGCGGTGGTGCCGGCCATCATCGGGCGGTTCATTGCGTTGTGGAAGGACACCGCTTTGCTGGCGGCAGTGTCGTTGGTGAACACGTTGGAGAAGGCGAAGAAGGTGCTCGGCAGCCAGACGGACATCGCCGAGGGCGCGTTCTTCGAGATATACATCGTCGTCGGGCTCGTCTACTGGCTCGTCTCCTATCTGCTCTCGCGCCTGGGCGGAGCGGCGGAGACGCGCCTGCGCGTGGGCGCGCGGTAGCGGCGAACGGGGCACAGGAGCGGAGCAATGGCGACCGAGAGCAAGCGCGAAATCGTGCGGCTGGAGAAGGTGACGAAGCGGTTCGGCGACTTCACGGCGTTGAACGGCGTAGACATCTCGGTTACGGAGGGCGAGGTAGTGGCCATCATCGGGCCGTCCGGCTCGGGCAAGTCGACGCTTCTGCGCACTATCAACCAGCTGGAGCCGCACGACGAGGGGCGCATCTTCTTCGATGGAATGGAGTTGACGGACGACAGCCGGACGCTGACGAAGATACGGGCGGAAACGGGGATGGTGTTCCAGCAGTTCAACCTGTTCCCGCACCTGACGGTGCTGCGCAACATCGCGCTCGCCCCGCAGAAGGTGCATCACCGGCCGGAGCAGGAGGCGGAGGAGCGCGCGCTCCAGTTGCTGGACCGAGTCGGCATCGTGGAGCAGGCGGAGAAGTACCCCGGGCAGCTATCGGGCGGGCAACAGCAGCGCGTGGCCATCGCGCGGGCGCTGGCGATGGACCCGAAGCTGATGATGTTCGACGAGCCGACCTCGGCGCTCGACCCGGAGATGATCAACGAGGTGTTGAAGGTGATGACGGAGTTGGCGGCGTCGGGCATGACGATGATCTGCGTTACGCACGAGATGGGGTTCGCGCGGAACGCGGCCAACCGCGTCATCTTCATGGACGAAGGGGAAATCGTGGAAATCGGGACGTCGGCGGAGTTCTTCACGACTCCGCGCGAGCCGCGCACCAAGACGTTCCTCGACCAAATCCTGACGCACTAGGCTCCCCTACCCTCTATCTTTCCTTCGATTCCCCTCAGGGCGACTGGAGAGAGCGCACCTGCGCGCAGTCCGCCCGCTGCCTGCGCGCTGCGTAGTAGGAACAGGTTTGAAACCTGTTCCTACGGCGAAGAGGGAGGCTAGCGGGCACGCTCTGCCCTTCCCCCTCGTGCGCCTGGGCGCGGCCATGCCCTTCGCCGGCTCCGCGGAGTTGTCATCCTTCTCCTATGTGCGCCCGGGCGCGGCCTTGCGCACCGGCGTTGGGGCGTGTCGAGATTCCCGCCTACGGAGACCTTTGCGTAACTACTCTGTCTCCCCACCCTCACCCCCAAGAAGTAAAAGCCCTTTGTGAGGGATACCCCCACGCCCCCAGCCCCGGGGCTGGCCGCCCCTCGGCACTCCCGGCGTGAAGAGCGCCAGATTATGCAAAGCCCCCCTTCACCGGAACGGCGATGGGGCAGGCTGCAAGTCGCCCTTCCCTGTCCTGAGCGCAGGCGGGACGCGTTGTCCATAATGGGGGCGTGCGGCCCTGCGCGGCAGGGCGGCGGAGGCTAGCTCGATGGCGGCGACGGCGCCCATCCTTCAGGTGCAGGACGTGGTGAAGGACTTCGACGGCCTGCGCGCTGTCGATCACTGCACGTTCGACGTTTGGCCTGACGCGATAACGGGGCTGATTGGGCCGAACGGCGCGGGCAAGACGACGCTCTTCAATCTGCTCTCCGGGGCGCTTGCGCCGACCAGTGGGCGCATCATCTTCGACGGACGGCGCATCGACGGGATGGAGATGCACGAGACGTTCGGGCTGGGCCTGGTGCGGACGTTTCAGATACCGCGCGAGATGGCGCGGATGACGGTGCTGGAGAACCTGATGCTGGTTCCCGCGCCGCAGCTGGGCGAGCGGTTGTGGGCGTCATGGCTGACGCCGTGGCGCGTGGCCCGGCAGGAGCGCCGCATCGAAGCGCAGGCGTTGGACGCGCTGGGGTTGGTCTCGCTCTCGCACCTGGCCAACGAGTACGCAGGGAATCTGTCAGGCGGCCAGAAGAAGCTGCTGGAGCTGGCGCGGACACTGATGGCGGAGCCGAAGATGGTGCTGCTGGACGAGCCGGGGGCAGGGGTTAACCGCATCCTCTTGCGCAGCATCGCGTCGAACATCCTGCGCGCGAGCGTGGAGCGCGGCGTCGCCTTCATCATCATCGAGCACGACATGCAGTTGGTGATGGCGCTGTGCGACCCCATCGTGGTGATGGCCAACGGCTCGGTCATTGCTCAGGGCACGCCATTGCAGGTGCAGCAAGACCCACGCGTGCTGGAAGCCTACCTCGGGGGCCAGATCCATGGCGCTGCTTGAGGCGTCGGAGGTGGTGGCGGGCTACGGCGAGACGGAGGTGCTGCACGGCGTGTCCGTAGTGGTGGACGAGGGGGAGGTGGTGACAATCATCGGGCCGAACGGCTGCGGCAAGTCCACACTGATGAAGGCGGTGGTGGGGTTGGTGCGCGTGCGGTCGGGCGGCGTGGCCTTCCGGGGGGCGCCCATCGAGGGGCTGCCGCCGGAGCGGATCGTGCGGACAGGCCTGTGCTATGTGCCGCAGACGAACAACGTGTTCCCGTCGCTCACCATCCGGGAGAACCTGGAGATGGGGGCGTTCGTGCGCGAGGGCGACTATCGTACGCGGATGGACGAGATGTTCGCGCTCTTTCCCGACCTGACGCGCCAGCCGAACCGCAGGGCGGGCAGCCTGTCCGGGGGGCAGCGGCAGATGCTGGCTATCGCCCGTGCGCTGATGCTCGACCCCGTGCTGCTGCTGCTCGATGAGCCGTCGGCGGGACTGGCACCGGCGATGGTGAGCACGGTGTTCGAGCGCATCCGGGAGGTGAACCGCGCTGGCGTGGCAGTGCTGCTGGTGGAGCAGAACGCGTGGGAGGCGCTGCGGATGTCCGACCGGGGCTACTTGCTGGTCGCGGGGGAGAGCCGCCTTGAGGCGGCGGGCCGCGAGTTGCTGGACGATCCCGACGTCGCGCGGTTGTACCTGGGCGGCAGGGCGACGTGAGGGCGGCGGCGCGGCGCGGCGCGGCGCGGCGCGTTCGCCCATCGTGGTGGTCGCCACTGCATACGGTGGCGCTGATCGTGCTCGTGGCGCTCCTGGCGGGGCTGCTCCCGTTCGTGAAGATGAGCCTGGTGGTGAACGGGTTGGTGCTGGCGAGCATCATCGGCTTGGGCGCCATCGGCCTGACGCTCATCTATGGCATCTTGAACATGGCCAACGTGGCCCACGGCGACTATATGACGCTGGGCGCCTACGTCGCCCTCTTCTTCGCCGGAACGCTGATCCCCGCGCTGGGCGCGGAGGGCGGAGGGATAGGCCCTTTCACCTTCGGCTACCCACTGCTTGTGGCGATGCCGCTGTCCATCGCCGCGGTGGCGGCGTTCGCGGTGGCGGTCGACCGCCTCATCTACCGGCGGCTGCGCGAACGGGGCGTGAACGTGGTGCTGGTGTCTATGGCGTCGCTGGGGGTCGCCATCGCCTTGCGCGGGCTGGTGCAGTTGATCTGGAGCGGAGACGTGCAGCGCCTGCCGCGGGAGTCGCGCGAAGTGTGGCGTCTGCCGATGGACGTACGCGTGCCGCCCGATTCGCTCTTCATCGCCGTCGTGGCCATCGCGCTAGTGGCGGCGACCTATCTGGTGTTGAGCCGCACGAAGATGGGGAAGGCGATGCGGGCGACGGCGGACAACCCCGACCTGGCGTTGGTGAGCGGCATTAGCACGCAGCGAGTGATCCAGTGGACGTGGGTGATGGGCGCGGCGCTGGCGGCGACGGCGGGCGTGCTGCTCGCCGTGTTCCAGGCCAACATCATTCCAATCATGGGGTGGAAGTTCCTCATCCCGTTGTTCGCCGCCGTCATCCTGGGGGGCGTCGGCAGTCCTTACGGGGCGCTGGCCGGGGCGCTCATCATCGGCGTGACGATGGAGGTCTCGACGCAGTGGATCAACCCTAGTTACAAGCCCGCGGCGGCGTTCGCGCTGATGCTGCTGGTGTTGTTGATGCGCCCGCGCGGGCTGTTCGGGCCGCGGCAGTAACGGGAAATAAGGAGGCGGGCGTGGATCTGCTCGGCATCGTGGACTACCTGGTGGGGTTCGCCATCATGGCGGGCATCTACGCCGTGTTCGCGCTGGGGCTGAACGTCCACTGGGGGTTCACGGGCCTCTTCAACATCGGCATCGCGGGGTTCTTCGCGCTGGGAGCGTACACCGCCGCGCTGCTCACCACCTCGTCGCCGGACGCGGCGCAGTTCGAGGACTTTGCGTTCGCCGGGAACTGGTCGAACCTGCCGTTGCTGGATTGGGGCGTGGACGCGTGGTACGTGATGGGGTTGGCGGCGGCGGCGCTGTGCTGCGGGCTGGTGGCGCTGCCGGTGGGGTACGTGACGCTGCGCCTGCGCGACGACTACCTAGCGATAGCGACGCTGGGCATCGCGGAGACGGTGCGGCTGGTCTTTCTGAACGAGAAGTGGCTCGCCAACGGCTCCAAGGGGCTGTACCGCATCCCCGAGTTCCTGGGCGACGTGGTCTCCCCCGGCGCCTACGACTACCTGTACTTGCCGGTGGTGCTGGTCGTGCTGGCGGTGGTGTTCGTAGCGGTGCAGACGGCGGTGCGCTCGCCGTGGGGGCGCGTGCTGCGGGCGATACGAGAGGACGAGACAGCGGCGGCGGCCAGCGGCAAGGACGTGTTCCGCTTCAAACTGCAAGCATTCGTGCTGGGGGCGATGATCATGGGAGTGGGCGGGGCGCTGTTCGCGCACCACGTGCGCTTCCTCGCGCCCATCACCTTCGACCCGCTGCTGGCGACGTTCGTGATATGGGCGATGCTGATGGTCGGCGGGTCGGGGAACAATTGGGGCGCGGTGCTGGGCGCGTTCGTGGTGTGGGGGATATGGAGCGGGACGCAGTTCCTGCCGGGCCCATTGGGAGAGCCGAGTTTCCGCCTGTTCATGATCGGCGTGCTGATCGTGAGCGTGATCGTGCTGCGGCCGGGGGGCATGCTGGGCGAGGAGCGGCGCACCGCGCGGGGGGCGCCACAGGCGCAGGCGGTGGGAGAGGGGTAAGGTGGCGGGGGGGGGGGGGGGGGGGCGGGGGCGCGGATTCGTGCGGCAGCACTAGGGCAGTTCGAACCTGCCGGTGGATTGGATCTGGCCGTCGAGGACGGTCCAAATCTCGATGGCGCCGGTGACGTCGCCGTTCTCGTCGAACTCGATCTCGCCGCCGACGCCGTTGTAGTTGATGTCGTCGCCGTCGGCGATGAGCTGGAGCGCCCTGGCGAGTTCGTCGCGGCCGGGGCCGATGACCTCGCCGGGGGCGTTGGCTACGGCGCGGAGCGAGTCGCGGATCTTGGCGGAGTCGGTGTTCGTGCCCGCGTGGGCGGCGGCGAGCGCCATCAGCACTGCCGCGTCGTAGTGCTCGCCCATAAAGGGGTGGGAGGGCGGGAAGCCGTAGTTCTCGACGTAGGAGTCCGTGAAGGCGGACTTCTGCGGCGTGTCGGGGCCGCCCTGAGCGGTGCCGAGAGTTCCGTCCAACGCCTCCCATGCGTCGATGCCGTCAATCCATTCGGAACCCTTGACGCCGTCGACGAAGAGGAAGGTGTCGGCGTAGCCGCCTTCGAGCGCCTCGCGGACGTAGACCTGCGCGTGGCCGGTGTAGCTCATGGCGGCAAGGGCGTCGGGGTTGCCTTCGGTGGCGCGGGTGAGTTCGGAAGCGTAGGTGGGCTGCGCGTCCTCGTGCGGGACGGAGGCGGTCACCGTGCCGCCGAGCGCCTCGAACGACGCGGTGAACTGGGCCGCGAGGCCCTCGCCGTAGGCGTTGTTGATGTAGAGGATGCCGACGGTGTTGTAGCCCTGCTCGCGGGCGACGCGCGCCAGCACCACGCCCTGGGAGGCGTCCGACGGCGTGGTGCGGAAGAGGAAGTCGTTGTCGTCGAGCACGGTGATGCTGGGTGCGGTGGACGCGCCGGAGATGAGCAGCACGCCCTGCGGGATGGTCACCGCCTGCGCTGCGGCGATAGTTACGCCGCTGGACAGAGCGCCGACGATGCCGACGGCGCCCTCCACGTCCACCAACGCGCGGGCGGCGTCGACGCCCATAGTGGGGTTGACGCCAGTGTCGCGGCTGACGACACGCATAGGTTGGCCGTTGATTCCGCCGGCATCGTTCACGTGGTCCGCCGCTAGCTGCACGGAGTTGCGCAGCGGCTGGCCGAACTCGGAGAGGGCGCCAGTGAAGGCGTTCAGGTTGCCGACGATGAGAGGCTGGTCTTCCTCGTCGCCGCCGCCGCAAGAGAGGGTGACGGCGGCGATAAGCGCCAAGGCGACGGCCAAGGCTGCGGCGGCTAGTCGGGAGCGACGGCGCATACGTTTCTCCTGTCGGCGGACGGCGCGAGGCTTGTCCGCGCTGATATCGCGATTATACATAGCGGGCAAGGCGCGCCCGGCACGTTGTTTCGGCTAAAACCGCGCAGAGCGTCCCATTGTGTCCCATCGTGTCCGATTTACGGCGGAAGGGCGCAGAGGTTTTTCGGACGGGAATCGTCCGATTCGCGCCTGCAATCGGACACTTTGGAGGGGGAGGACGCGACGCGGCGGCGCCCTTCGAGTTCGCTCAGGGCGAACGGGAGAGGCGGGGAAGCGGGCGGGAGCGGGCGCGGGTTCATCAGGGGAATTGTAGCAGGCGGGCGGTGTTTGCGAAACGGGCGGATGTCATAGCGGCGACGGGGTGTGCGCCCTTCGACTGGCCTCAGGGCGAGTGGGGGAAGGCGTTAGGGTGAATGGGGGGCCGGGTCGGGTTGGGGGCGGCGAGGTTGGGCGGGCAGCGAGGGCGACCATGACGGCGGCCGTCCAGAAGGCGATGACGTAAGCGCCGGTGGCGTCGAAGACCGCGCCGGCGAAGGGCGCGCCCAGCGCCTGCGCTATGACGATGCCGGGCACGATGTAGCCGCGGATGGCGCCGATGTGAGCGCGTCCGAAGTAGGTGGGCCAGATGTGGACTTGCACAACGGCGTTCGTCCCCTGCCCTATCCCCAAGGCGATGGCGCTGACGAAGAGCACCCACGGCGCGTCGAGCAGGATGGTCGCGGCGATGCCGCCGACGGCGATGAGCATGGCGTAGGCACCGACGAAGCGCACGTGGAAGCGCTCCACGAGGAATCCCGCCGAGAGGATGCCGACGAAGAAGAAGCCCGCGTCGAGGGAGAAGGATGACGCAATGAGGCTGCGGTCGTAGCCTCGGTCTTCCCAGAAGGCGAAGCGGTGGACCTGGAGGCCGCCCATGGCGAAGGAGATGAGCACGTATGCTGCGAGGATCTGCCACAGGCGCACGGTGCGCAGCGCTTGGCGCTCCGTCCACGACACCTCGTCGTCCGCGGCCTGGGCCGCGCGGGGCGCGCCGGGTTCGGCGGCGGGCGCGTCCTCGGGCGGCGGATCGCCGTCGGGACGCAGGCCCACGTCCTCCGGCTGGCGCTTGATGACGAACCACGTGATGGGGACGACTAGCGCGATGACGAAGATTCCGGACGCGACCCACGCGGCGCGCCAGCCGAAGGCGTCGATGAGTTGCTGGTGGACGATGACGAAGGTCATGCCGCCGATGCCGAACCCGGCGGTTACGAAGGAGGTGGCGCGTCCGCGTTGGCGCACGAACCACTTCTGCACCGGCACGGAGGTCAGCAGGTTGCCGGGCATGGTGATGCCACTGAGGCCGACGAGGACGAACAGGACGAGGAACTGCCAAGCGTTCTGCACCCACCCCAGGCCGATGAGGGCCATGCCCGCCAACCCGGCGGCGGCGGTGATGAGCGCGCGACTGCCGTAGCGGTCGATGAGCCTGCCGACGAGGAGCGACGCCAGGCCGGTGGCGAGGCGCCGCCCGGCGAGCACCCAACTGATGAGGCCGCGGGAGATGTTGAGGTCTTCGCTCATCGGCTTGAGGAAGACGGCGAAGGAGAAGATGGCCGTCGCCTCGACCGCGAAGTTGGTGAGGAACAACGAGCCGACAATCCACCAGCCGTAGAAGATGGGGGAGCGTTTCTTGCGCGGGCGGGCGGTGCTCATTAGGGGACAAGGCGCGCGGGAGGCGCCGGAGGCGCGAGTATACTTGGGCGGGCGCTCCCCACCCCTATGCAAGCAACCATCGACCGCCGCCGCTACGCCGTCTTCGCCGTAGTGTCCGTCGCGTTGCTCATCTCCTCGATGAATCTGACGGTGGCGTTCGTGGTGCTGCCGCAGATGCAGGAAGGGCTCGGCGCGACGCTCACGTGGGTCGGGTGGACGGTTACTGCGTACCAGCTGGCGTCGGCAGTGTCGATGTCGCTGGCCGGAGGAATCGCCGACCGCTACGGTCGGCGGCGGATATTCATCGCGGCGCTGGCGCTGTTCTGCGCGGGATCGGTTGCGGCGGCGCTGGCGCCGAACATCACCGTCCATATCCTGATGCGGATGGCGGCGGCGCTAGGGGGCGGGGCGGTCGTGCCTATCGCGGCGGCTGTAGTGAGCCGCGAGTTCCCGCACAGCCGCGCGCGGGCCATCGGCCTCTTCACCAGCGTGCTGCCGTTGGGGTGGATCATCGGGCCGACGGTGGGCGGCCTCATCGCCGAGCACCTGACGTGGCGGGGCGCGTTCCTGCTGCCCGCGCCGATCGCCGCGGCGGCGCTGCTTGGGGCGGTGTGGGTGATGCGGGAGAGCACGGAGGGGGCGAAGGGGCGGTTGGATATCCAAGGGGCGATGCTGCTGGCGGCGGCCATCGCGTCGTTCATGCTGTCGCTGTCGCTGTTCCGCGTGGAGGGGGGAGCGGCGTGGGCGGCGGCGTGGGGATTGCTGGGGCTGAGCGTCCCGTTGGGAGCGCTGTTCTGGCGGCACGAATCACGCGCGGAGTCGCCCATCGTGGACTTGGCGCTGCTACGGATGCGGCCTTTCGCGGCGGCCAACGCCTACAACGTGATATGGGGCGGAGTCTCCATCGGCTCGTCGGCGTTCATCCCGCTCTACGCAGCGCTAGAGTTCAATCTGGACAGCGCGCGGGCGGGGTCGGCGCTGGTGGGGTTGGAGTTGGCGCTCATCGCGGGCTCGACGCTCACGAGCATCTGGCTGCTGCACCGCCTGGGCTATAGGCCGCTGATCCTGGCGGGGGGGTTGCTGCTGGCGGCGGTGATGGTGAGCGTGGGGTTCGGATTGATACGGGCGCTGCCGTCGGCGCTGCCGCCATTCTGGGCGCTGTTCGGCGTGCTGACCATCGGCGGCTTCGCCATGGGCATACAGGCGCCCGCGTCGAACAACGCGGGGATCGAGCTGATGCCGTCGCGCGTGTCCGTTCCGGTTCGCCGGGAGCGTCATCACGACCACTGTCATCTTCTTCCTACTGGCGGGGTTCGAGGACGCGGCGCGCGGGGTGGAGGTCATCTACTTGGGATTGGGCGCGATTATGCTCATCGCCGCTCCGCTCGTCCTTCTGATGCCGACGGGCCGCGAGCACCGCATCGACGCGCCCGCGGAGACGGCAGGGGTGGGGGAGCGGTAGGGCGAGCGGGACGCGAAGGGCAGCCGCCCGCCCGCCGCTACCCGCCCAGCTCCTGGGCCAGGCGTTCGGCCACCAGCGTCTCTTGACCGGGGGCGAGGCCGAAGACGTGCACGTCCATCCAGTCCTCGCCGGGGCGGACGCGCGTCCAGATGGGCGGCTCGCCCGTCGACCACCTCGGGCAGCGACACGCCCGTAACCGATGTGTCGGCGCGGATGCGCACGCCGAACGCGTTGTGGCCGACGACGTTGTCGATGAGCGCCGCGCCCACACCCGGCAGCCTCGCGACGCGGTCGAGGATGGCGCGGGAGCGCTGCTCGTCGTCCGCCAGCCTGTCTTCGTGGTTGAGCGACATCCAACGCTTCACCGCCGCGACGGCGCCCAGCACCTCCTGTCGGTCCACCTTCTGCGGGCGCCCGACGCCGCGCACGCGCCGTCCTTCGTAGCTGGAGAAGGTTTGCAGCGACAGCTTGCGGATCATCTCCTCCGTGCCCAACGCGAGGCCGGTGGATTGCGGCGCGCCGATGTACTTGGTCGCCACGCACTGGAACGCCGCGCCCATCCGCACGTACTTGCCGATGTTCTCCAGCGGGTATATCTGCCCCGCCGCGTCCACCGTCACGGGCACGCCCGCCTCACCCGCCACACGAATCACTTCCTCCAACGGCAGCGCCGCAGGGTCGGGCAGCTCCTCTTGGACGAGGCAATGGACGGCGGCGGTCTTGGGGCCGATGGCGCGGGCGAGGTCGTCCGCCGTCGCGCCGTCGGGCGAGCCGAACTCGACCAGCCGCGCCCCGGCCAACTCCAAGCAGCGGTCGTACCAGTAGCGCCCCCGGCGCTGGATGAGGATCTCGTCCTTCATCCCCGCCGTGTTGGGCAGCTGTTGGATCTTGTCGTCGTCGTCGCCGGCCATCAGCGCGGCGGTCGCCAGCGTCAGGGCGGAACCCGCGCCTGAGGTCACATAGGCGGCGGGCACGCCGGTCAGCCCCGCGATGAACGCGCCCGCCCGCTCCTGGAGCTCCGTCATCGGCACGTAGGCCGACTCGGCGGCGTCCATCGCCTCCTTCACCTCCGGCGGCGGCGTCGAGCCGCCGAGCAGCGTCAGGCTGCCGACGGCGTTGACGACGGGCTTCGCGCCCAACTCTTCGTACAGGCCGGTAGGGTCGAGGTCGGTCACGGCGCAGGCTCCCTGGGCAAAAGGCCCGGCCTGATTGTCGCAGAGTTTGGCGCGCTTTGCCTGCTAGACTGCGCATGGGCGCGCTGGCCGCCGCGCGCGGCGCTCTTGTGCTGCGGCCGCGGCGCGCCGCGCGGATTCTGCGCCAAACGCAAAAGCACACCCCCGGAGGCAGCGCTATGAGGCCAAGCGAACGCTTCGACTACTCCCCGATGCGCGGACGCCCGCCGCTTCGGTTGCCCGGCGGCGCGCGCGTCGCCGTCATCTCCGTCGTCAACATCGAGCATTGGGACGACGACCGCCCGATGCCCCGCGCCATCATTCCTCCGCACAGCGGTGCGCCGCCCGTCCCCGACGTGCCCAACTGGGCGTGGCACGAATACGGGATGCGCGTGGGAGTGTGGCGGCTGATGGAGCTGTTCGAGCGCCGCGCCGTCCCCGTAACTTGCGCGCTCAACGCCTCCGTCTGCCTCGCTTACCCCGAGCTCGCCCGCGCCATCCGCGACGCCGACTGGGAGTTCATGGGCCACGGTTTCACGCAGATAGCCGCCCCCGCCGTAGAGGACGAGCGCGCGGTGGTCGCAAAGACCGTCGAGACCATCCGTGGATTCACCGGCGCCAGCCCGCGCGGCTGGCTAGGCCCCGGCCTCGGCGAGACGGCGCACACGCCCGAGCTGCTGGTCGAGCACGGCGTCGAGTACGTTTGCGACTGGGTGGCCGACGATCAACCCTTCCGGATGCGCACTGCCGCCGGGCCGCTCGTTTCCGTGCCCTACTCCGTCGAGCTGAACGACATCCCGATGATGCTCGTTCAGCATCACGACGCGGCGGAGATGTTGCGCCGCGTCAGAGACCAGTTCGACCGCCTCCACCAGGAGGGCGCGGAGTCGGCGCGCGTGATGACCATCGCGCTCCACCCCTACGTCAGCGGCGTGCCGCACCGCATCCGCTACCTCGAAGAGGCCTACGACTACATGGCCGCGCGCGAAGGCGTCCTCTTCTGGAAGGCCGAGCAAGTCCTAGACTGGTGGCGCGAGGCGCAAGGGTAGGGAGCGGCGGCGCGCAGGCCCTCCGTGATACCTGCCCGCGCTCCGTCATTCGGACATCCCCCTATCGCCAGTCCGGCTTTCGGAGAGTGTTGCGTAACTATTCCACTGCCCCCCACCCTTCCAAAAGATAGAAGAGGTTCTTGTGGGGGGATACTCCCACGCCCCCAGCCGAGGAGCTGGCCTCCCTTCGGCGCTCCCTGCGTGAAGAGACGCGGATTACGCAACTATCTCCCTTGATGGCGACCTGTTGCCGTGAGGGGGCGCATTCCCCTAGCATAGAGCGCGCTGCGGACTTACCCCAGGAGGGCGATCGATGGCCGACGTGACGGCGGAACAGGTGTGGGCTACGGTGGACAGCGTGCTCGGCAAGAGCGCCGACATGCTCGCCATCGACAGCGCCTTCAGCTTCGCGCTCCACGAGCGCGGCTTCGTCGAGAGCGTCGAGCGCCTGCGCCGGAACCTCTTCAACGCGCCTGAGCCGCCCTACGCCGCCGACGCCGAGGGCCGCGCGGCGCGCGGACGCTGGATACAGAACTTCGACTGGCACCTCAAGGCGATTCCGCCCGCCCAGTACGAGGAGCGCCGCTCCCAGTACTACGGTGAACTCAAGCGCCTCAGCGAGGAGTACAACCTCCCCCGTTGGACCGTCGACCACTACATCTTCTTCGGCAGCGCCCCCCAACTTTCCCCCCTCCGCGTCATCGTCCGCGAGGGCGCCGACACCGACGCCGCCATCGAGATCCGCGTCCTCTCCTCCGCCGTCACCGGCGAGGACGTCAAGCGCTTCTACGACGGCCTGCGCGAACGCGAGACTCTGCCCGCGCTCGCCTATGACCGCCCGTTGGACGGCAGCGCGCCCGACCTGGTGCGCACATGGGCCGTCCACGTGCTGACGAACCACGGCCCGATGAGCGTAGAGGAGGCGCAGCAGGCGTGGAACGAGCGCTATCCCGCGCACGCCGCCTCCGCCGTTGAACAGGAGCCCGCCTTCCGCCGCGTCCTCCGCCGCATCCAAGGCATCACCTGGGGCGCGAATCGGGGAGCGTAAAGCAGGGCACCGCGCCTAGCGGATGCCCTCCGCCGCCAGCGTGTCGTGGAGGATCTGGAGCGTCTCGCTGTTCTCGTCTAGGGGGAAGCCGTCGACGGAGGCGATGGGCTTGCCGCTGGAGCCGTCCACGCCGCCGAGGTCTACGCACGTCCGCACCCACTGCGCCTCCCGCTCGACGCTTGGCAGCAGGTTGCGTCCGGCGAGCTTAGAGAGGGAGGCGACGAGGCCGTAGCCGCCCCAGTTGGAGACGCTGCTGATGACGAGGCGGCTGCACGCGGTCGCCGACGGGTCGTCGGGCAGCGCCTCCACGCCGCGAATCTGCTCGGCCAAGACGGCCATGCCTATCTCGTTGCCGCCGTCGCCGACGCCGACGCTGTCCTCCACCAGGTCGAAGATGGGGTCCACCTTGGCGGTGTAGGCGGAGATGTCGAGAGAGCGCATATTGCGGTAGAGGCCTTGCGTGGTGATGCTGCACCGCTCGATGGCGACGGCGACGGCGGGACGGACGCGCTCCACCAGTTGCGCGGCGAAGGCGCGGCTCTGCTCCATATCGGCGATGGGGAACTCCACCACCTCGGCGTGGGGGGCGAGACCGCGCATAATGGCACCGCCGTGGACATCGGTTACGTAGACGACCTGGCGTCCGAGCGCCTCCAGCGCCTCGCCGATGGCGGCGGCGCCGGGCGGGCCGTCCGTCTCCACTGCGCCGCCGGAGAGGATGTAGAAGCCGGTTACGACAAGCGCGGGACCTGTGCGGTGGTAGAGGAAGCGGGCCGCGTCGTCGCAGAAGTCGGGGCGCAGATGGGGGCGCAGCGCGTGCATGCTGCGCGCGTCGCGCCGCAGGATGATGTCCTCGATGGTCTGGGCGGCGGCTTGGCCGGTCATCGCTAGCCCGCGCTGACGGCGCCCGACTCCGTCCGCAGCAGCGCGCCGAAGCCGTCCACGGGCGCCGTGCGGCCTACGGCGCGCAGCGACGCCCAGATGGTGGCCTGGTTGGAGGTCACGACCGGCTTGCCCAACTCTCGCTCCAATTCCTCCACCACCTCCATCGCGCGCCAGTTGGTGCAGGAGAGGAAGAAACCGTCCACGTCTCGCGCCATGTGCTGCTTGGCGAAGGCGGCTATCTGCTCCGGCGTCTGATCGCCGATGTCGAGGTTGGCGACCAGTTGCTGCCCCGCCATGCTGGCGATGTCGAAGCCCTTGTCCTCGAAGAAGGCGGCGAGGCGCTCGTTGATGGAGTCGATGTACGGAGTTACGACGGCGACGCGGCGCAAGCCCATCGCGTGGAGCGCGTCGATGACGGCGGGCGTCGTGCCGACGGCCTTGGTTCCGCGCGCGGCGTCGGAGACGCGGGCGAGGAGCGCGTCGTCGTAGCCGGGGCCGCCGAGGAAGCTCCCGCTGGTGCAGGCGTAGGCGATGACGTCGACGCCCGCCGATTCGAGGGAGCGCGCGGCCTCCTCCGCGTCCTGGTTCATGCGCTCGAGCATCTCGATGGTGGTGTCCACCAGGAAGACGCGAGCGGTGTGGAGCGCGGTTTCGGCGTCGAGGATGCGCTGGTAGTCGTACTCGGCGGTCGAGTTGGACGACGGCACGATGAGTCCGATGCGGGTGCGGCGGCTGTTCATGAGGGCGCCTCCTTTTGGCGCGGACTATACGCTACGCGGCGCTTTGACGCTCCCTTTGTCCGTGCCGTAACCTTGCGGCGCGCCGGGGCCGCCCTTCCCGCCCGGCGACCTGGAGAAGAGCGACGCCTATGACCATCCGCAAGACGCCCTACGTCGACCCGACCGAGATATCGGTGGACTACTACAAGGTGCTGGCCTGGCAGCAGGCGCGGCGCATGTTGGAGTGGCGGCTGCCCGCGGGCAAGTCGGATCGGCGCCACTCGCACCCCAACGCGCTCGTCTACTTCGTGAAGGGCGCCAAGCTTCAATTCTCCTACGACGACGGCGAGATGGCCGAGGAGGAGTACGCCGACGGCGCGGTAGCGGCGTGGGGCGACGTGACGCACAAGGTGCGGAACGTGGGCGAGACCGACCTGCACGCCATCGTGTTCGAACTGATGACGATCCGCTCCTCCGCCGGGGGGTAGCGGTCCGCTCTCAGGAGCATGGGGCGAAAGCGCGTCAGCCGGGGCGGAGGCGCTGCTCGGCAGCGCTTGCTAGCTCGACGGCGTCGGCGCGCCAGGCGATGCGCGAATCGTCGCGGCGGAACCATGCGGCTTGGCGGCGCAGCAGCGCGTGGTGCGCCGCCCGCGCGCGCGCGACGGCCTCGGAGAGCGTGAGCTCGCCCGCCAGATGGTGCGCGAGGGCGCGGTAGCCGGCGGAGGAGAAGGCGGGCGATTCGGGCGCGTAACCCATCGCCAAGAGCGCCGCCACCTCGCCCAGCCAGCCGTCGGCCAGCATCCGTTCTACGCGCGCGTCGACGCGGCGGTGCAGCTCGTCGCGGGAGCGCCATAGGCCCATGAGGCATGGCTCAAACGGCGGCGCTTGCTTGACGCGCTGGGCGGAGAAGGGCCGCCCCGTTACGTGGAATACCTCGAGGGCGCGGACGACGCGGCGCACGTTCCTCGCGTCGATGGAGGCGGCGGACGCGGGATCGACGCGGCGCAGCGCGTCGTGGAGCGCCTCGGCTCCGTCCGTGCGCGCTTGGCGCTCGAGGCGCTCGCGCACCTCCGGTTGGGCGGGAACGCGGGGCACCCGCCAGCCCTCGGCGAGCGCCCAGACGTACTGTCCCGCCCCTCCCACGACCACGGGAAGGCTGCCCCGTTCGAGCACACCGTCGATGGCGGCGCGGGCAAGGTCGAGGTAGGCGGCGAGGTTGAAGCGCTCATCCGGGTCGACGACGTCGAAGAGGTGATGGGGACAGACGGCGCGCTGCTCCGCCGTGGGCTTGGCCGCGCCGATGGAGAGCCGACGGTAGACCTGGCGGCTGTCGGCGTTGATCACCTCGATGGAGGAGCGCTCGGCCAGCAGCAGCGCAGCGTCCGTCTTGCCGGAGGCGGTGGGGCCGACGATGAAGAGGACGGGCGGCTTGGGCTGCGCAGTCGCCACCGGGGAGCGGTCAGGAGGCGGCGCCCGCTTGGGCGACGGCGGCGGCGATGGCGACGAACTGGTCGGCGCGGAGGCTCGCGCCGCCGACCAGGGCGCCGTCGATGTCCGCCTCGGCGACAAAGGAGGCGATGTTGTCCGGGTTGACGCTGCCGCCGTAGAGCAGCGGCATGCTGTCGGCGGCGGCGTCCGCGAGTTCGCCCAGTTCGCGGCGCAGTCCTCCCATCGCCTCTTGGGCGATGTCGGGCGTTGCGGCGCGGCCCGTGCCGATCGCCCACACCGGCTCGTAGGCGACGGCGACGCGCGCGACCGCATCCGGGTCGAGGCCGTCGAGGCCCCTTCGCAGCTGCTCGCGGCAGACGGCGGCGGCGCGGCCCGCCTCGCGCTGCTCCAACGTCTCGCCGAGACAGAAGATGGGCGTGAGGCCCAGGCCCAGCGCCGCGTGAACCTTGCGGTTGATGAAGTCGTCCGTCTCGCCGAAGAGTTGGCGGCGCTCGGAGTGGCCGACGATGACGTAGGCGCAGAGGTCACGCACCATCGCGCCGGAGACCTCGCCCGTGAACGCGCCGCTCGCCTCGGGGTGCATGTTCTGTGCGCCCACGCCGACGCCCGAGCCCTCGAACGCGGCGGCGACGGCGGCGAGCGCGGTGAAGGGCGGGCAGACGACGCGCGTCGCGCCCGTGAGCGCGGCGAGGCCGTCGCGCATGCCCTTGGCGAGACCGACAGCCTCCGCGACAGTCAGGTGCATCTTCCAGTTGGCGGCTACGAAGGGGGCTGTCATAGGCGTTACGCGGCGGGGAGGTCGGTGATGAACATATGGCCGACGCTGTGGGTGATGACGAGGGGCAAGCGGACGCGCTCGGCGACGGCCTGCGGCGTGACGCCGCAAGCCCAGTAGACGGGCGTCTCGCCGGGGCGCACCTCCACCGGGTCGCCGTAGTCGGGGCGGTCGAGGTCGTCGATGCCGAGGGCGGCGGGGTCGCCGACGTGGACGGGCGCGCCGTGGGAGAGAGGCACGGCGCCGCTCACTTCGGCGGCGAGGGCGAGCTTGTCGTCCGCGACGGGGCGCATCGTTACGACAAGAGGGCCGTTGAAGACGCCCGCGGGCGTCGTCTCGACGCCGGTGACGTAGGTGGGCGCGGGCGCACCGGTCTCCTGGTGGCGCATCGGGATGCCAACGCGGACGAGGGAGTGCTCGAAGCCGAAGCTGCACCCCAGCAGGAACGCGGTCAGCCCTTCGTCCCATAAGTGGAGGATGTTGACCGGCTCCTCCGCCGCCTCGCCGTAGCGGAAGACGCGGTAGCGGGAGATGTCTTGGCGGAGGTCGGCGCCGGGGGCGGAGCGCTTGGGTTCGGGGTCGCCGGGGGCGAGTTGCTCGATGAGGGGGCAGGGCTGGGGGTTGCGCTCGCAGTAGAGGCGGAAGTCGGCGGCCAGCTCGTTGGGAAGGACGACGAGGTTGGCTTGGAGGTAGCCGGGGGCGTAGCCGGAGGTGATGCCCGGCAGCAGCCCCTGGCGGATGCGGGCGCGGAGTTCGGCGGGCGTGTAAGGCGTTGCAGGCGCCGTCATCACTTCGCTCCTATGGTCCAAACTTGGCCAGCTTGCCCGCGTGGGCAAGGGCGAGGCTCATGATGTGCTTCGCTTCGAAGATGCCAAGCGATCCGCGGCGCAAGTCGCGCTCGTTGAAGCGGTCCACCCCCTCCCCTAGCGTCCACTGCGAGTGGAGCAGGAAGGGAACGGGGTGCCACGAGTGAGCAGCCATTATGGAGGGCGTGGAGTGGTCGCCCGCCACCATCAGCACGTCGGGCTTGAGGTCGAGCAGCGCGGGGACGAACTCGTCGAGGCTTTCCAGCGCCTTGCGCTTCTTGTCGAAGTCGCCGTCCTCGCCCGCCGCGTCGGTGTTCTTGTAGTGGAGGAAGAAGAAGTCGTGCTCGTCCCAGTGCTCGCGCAGCGTGCGCACCTCCGCCGCAAAGTCGCCGCCGGTCTTGAGCACGCGCATGCCGACGATAGAGGCAAGACCGCGGTACATCGGGTAGGCGGCGATAGCGGCGGGCATCAGCGCGTAGGAGGCACCGAAGGAGGGCAGATCGGGCGCGACCGACCAGCCACGCAGCAGCACCATGTTGGCGGCTTCCTGGTCGCGGAGCGCCTCGCGGGCGTGCTCGACAAATGCGTTCGCGGCGGCGGCGGCAGCGGCGGCGCCTTTGGCGCGGGGCTCCACCATGAGCGGCGGAGCGCCCGTCAGCTGCGGATCGGTCTCGGTGAGTTGATCGCTGAGGCCCTCGCCGCGCAACCGCAGCACGAAGCGGTAGTCCTTCACGTGCTCGACGGCTACGTTCAGCCCGTTCAGGTTGACCTGAGCGAGGCGCTCGGCGAGCGGCGCGGCCAGTTCGGAGGCGATGCGCCCGGCGCGGCGGTCGACCAGATTGCCGTCGGCGTCGATGGTGGCGAAGTTGCCGCGGGCGGCCACGTCGCCGGGGCGAAGCTCCATCTCGATGCCGATGGCCTCCAGCGCGCCGCGCCCGATGAGGTATCTGAGCGGGTCGTAGCCGAAGAGCGCCAGGTGGCCGGGGCCGGAGCCGGGCGCGACGCCGGGCGCGACGGGGATGGTGAGACCAGCGGAGGACGCCTGGGCAAGGCGGTTCAGGTTCGGGATGCGCGCCGACTCCAACTCGGAGCGGCGGGAGTCGGGCGCGGGCGCGCCGCCGAGGCCGTCGGCGACGAGCATCAGGATCTTCGAGTCGGTCTTGCGAACGATGTCGGACAGGTAGGGGAAGTCGATC
Source organism: Dehalococcoidia bacterium (assembly GCA_021296055.1). GTDB lineage: Bacteria > Chloroflexota > Dehalococcoidia > Lucifugimonadales > Australimonadaceae > JAGWBE01. The sequence goes on from JAGWBE010000001.1 coordinate 30,484, forward strand.
ACGCGCCGCTCCTAGCGATCGTCTAGCGCCGCCACGCCAGGCAGCTCCGCGCCTTCGAGGAACTCGAGGGACGCGCCGCCGCCGGTGGAGACGTGGGACATATTATCGGCCAGGCCGAACGCCGCCACCGCTTCGGCGGTGGAGCCGCCGCCGATGACGGTCGTCGCGCCGCTCTCCGCCAGCGCCTGGGCGACGGCGCGGGAGCCCTGGTCGAAGGGGGAGACTTCAGCGACGCCCATCGGGCCGTTCCACACGATGGTCTTCATGCCGCGCAGCGCGGCGGCGAAGGCGGCGGCGGCCCGGGGGCCGATGTCCAGAATCATCCAGCCGTCGGGCACGGCGGATGCCGTCACTATCTGCGTGGGCGCGCCGGGCTCGATGCGCTGAGCTATCGCCACGTCTTGCGGCAGATTCAGCGCTACGCCCGACTCCTCCGCACGGCGGACGGCGCCGCCGCAGAAGTCGATCAGGTCTTCCTCTACGAGCGAATCGCCCACGCCATGCCCCTGCGCCTTGAGAAAGGACGCGGCCATGCCGCCGCCGATGAAGACCGCGTCCGCCTGGGGGAGCAGACGGTCGAGCACCTTCACCTTGTCGCTGACCTTCGCGCCGCCGAATACGGCGGCCAGGGGGCGTTCGGGCGATTCGAGCACCGCGCCGAGATAGGCCAACTCCTTCTCCATAAGCAGTCCCGCGCAAGCCGGGAGGTGGGCGGCGACGCGCTCGGTGGAGGCGTGGGCGCGGTGCGCCGTGCCGAAGGCGTCGTTGACGTAGGCGTCGGCCAGCCGCGCTAGGGCGGCAGCGAAGGCGTCGGAGTTGGCCTCCTCGCCGGGGTAGAAGCGGATGTTCTCCAACAGCAGCACGCCGCCGGGGTTGAGCGCCTCGGCGCGAGCGCGGGCATCGGCGCCTGCCGCATCGTGGACGTAGGTGACGGGCGCGGCGAGCAGCTCGCACAGGCGCTCGGCGATGGGGCCGAGCTCGAGCGCGGGGTCGGGCTGGCCTTTTGGCCGCCCCAGGTGCGTAACGAGGATGACGGCGGCGCCCTGCCCTCGCAGATGCTCGATGGTCGGCAGCGCGGCGCGGATGCGCGAGTCGTCGGAGATGCGGTCCGCGCCGCGCTCGAAGGGCACGTTGAAGTCCACGCGCACGAGGGCGCGCTTGCCTTCCCACGCCATGTCGCGAACGCTCTTCTTGTTCATTCCTCGCTCGCGAGGGCGGCGGCGATCTCGCGCCAGCGCTTGAGGCGCTTTGCGGGAAGCCCGGCGTTGGCGAGGGCGGCGAGCGCCTCCTGGGCGGCGCCCCGCGCCTTCTCCTCGGCGTAGGCCCTGGAGCCCGTCTCGTCGAGGATGGCGCGGACAACGTCGAGGTCGGCGGGGGTGAGGACGCGCTTGAAGTAGGCCTCGCCCAGGGCGCGCTTCTGAGGCAGCGGGGCGTTTTCGAAGGCGTGGACGATGGGCAGGAGCTTGCTCTTGTTGAGGGCGCGAGGGCGGGCGACGGGCGACGGCGGCCACAGGTCGTTCACGTCGTCGCGCATCTGCGCGGCCAGGCCCAACGCCTCGCCGAATGCTTGGAACGCCTGGACGGTCTCGGCGTTGCGGCCCACCGCGAGGGCGCCCATGGCGGCGGCGGCGCCGAACAGGGCGCCTCGCTTGGCGGACGCCATCGCTACGTACTGCGCTTCGGTTACGTCGAGGCGCTCCTGGTAGGCGAGGTCGAGGTAGTGTCCCTCGTAGTAGCGCAGCGCCGCCGCGTCGAGGATGGAGACCGCTCGCAGCGTCTGCTGCGGGGCCAGGCCATGCTCCACATCGAGCAGGGTGAGGCGAGCGAGGGCATGGAGGCCGTCGCCGACGTTGATGGCCTGCGCCGGCCCCCAGAGCCACCAGACGGCGGGGCGCTCCCCGGCGGGGCCATCGGCGGTCTGCATCTCCTCGTGGACGAGGACGGACTGGTAGGTTAATTCGGCGGCAGCGGCGGCGAGGCGGACGGGCGGCGCGGCGCGGCCAGCGGCCTCGACGCACACCGCGCCGTACAGCCTGTCCGGGGCGGGCGCAACCTCCGGCGCTCCGTCCTGGCCGATCCAGCCCAAGTGGTAGCGCATCATGCGGTAGAGGGGCAGGTCGGACTGCGCGTCGAAGATGGCTCCGAGCGCCGCCTCGACTGCGCCGTGGTGGTCGAGCAGAGCGGAAGGCTCCCTCACTTTCCCGCCTCCACCGCGTCGGCTACCTCGACCACGGCGCGCAGCGCCTCGACGGAGACGGCGCCGCGCCGCAGGAGTCCGGCGGGCGCGCGGGTAAGGTCAAGGATGGTTGAGGGCGCGGCGGCGGGGGCGGGGCCGCCGTCCAGCAGCACTGCCAATCTGTCGCCCAACTGTTGCTCCACGTCGTCGGCTGTGGTGGGCGGATGGCCGCCGTGCCGGTTGGCGCTGGTGCCCGTGATGGGGCATTCGGCCAGGCGCGCGAGGGCGCGCGGCGCGGGGTGGTTCGGCAACCGCACGGCGACGGTCGGGCCGCCGGTGAGGTCGTCGGGCAGGCCAGGCGCGCGCTTGAGCACCAGGGTCAGCGCGCCGGGCCAGAAGCGCTCGGCCAGCAACCGCGCCTCCGGCGGGATATCGGCTGCGACGCGCTCGAGGTCGCCGAGGTCGGCAATCAGCACGGGCATCCCCATAGCGGCGCCGCGACCCTTGGCGGCGAGGACGGCGGCGACGGCGCGGGGGTTGCGCGCATCGGCGCCGAGACCGTAGAGAGTGTCGGTTGGGTAGGCGGCGAGGCCGCCGTCTCTGATGGCGGCGGCGGCGGCTTGCAGGCCCGCGTCATTGTCGGCCAAGCGCAGCATCGGGGTCTCGCCTCAGTATAGCAGCGCGGCAGGGGCGCCGGGGCCCTTCGAGCTCCCTCAGAGCGGACGAGAGGGAGCGCGGAGGCAGGGGCGCAGCGCCTTTGCCCTTGGCGCGGGGGCTGCATTACTATGGAGGCAAGGATGGAGACTACGGGGCAGGATCCTACGCATCGCGTGGCGACCTCCGGGGACGTGGAGGTCGCCGCCTACCTGGAGATCGCGCAGGAGCGCGAGGGGCGCTCGGCTGCGCCAGAGCCGGGGCGCGGCGAGGGGCGCGGACGAACGGACGCCATTGTCATCCTCGACTTCGGATCGCAATACAGCCGCCTCATTGCTCGGCGCCTGCGCGAGCAGCGCGTCTACTGCGAGTTGCTGCCGCACGACGCGGCCAGAGAGGCGATAGCCAATCTCAACGTCAAAGGAATCGTGCTTTCGGGCGGCCCGGCGAGCGTCTGGGAGCCCGGCGCGCCGATGGCGCCTGGGTGGGTGTTCGACCTGGGCGTGCCGGTGCTGGGCATCTGCTATGGGATGCAGTTGATGGCACACCAGCTGGGAGGCGTGGTGGCGCCGGGGCGCGAGCGGGAGTACGGCTACGCGGCCATTCACCAGGAGGGGCCGAAGTCGGCGCTGTTCGCGGGGTTGGACGACGAGATTCCGGTGTGGATGAGCCACGGCGACCGCATCGACGCGATGCCCGCAGGATTTCGTTCGCTGGCCTACAGCGGCAACTCGCCCGTGGCGGCGATGACCAACGACAAAGGATTGTTCGGCATCCAGTTCCACCCTGAGGTGGCGCACACGCCGCAGGGCAAGGAGATGCTGCGCAATTTTGCATTGGAGGTGTGCGGCTGCGCGGGCGATTGGACGCCGCGCAACTTCGTCGCCGACGCGGTGGAGCGCGTGCGAGCGCAAGTAGGTGGAGGGCGCGTCATCTGCGCGCTGTCCGGCGGCGTGGATTCCGCCGTCACCGCGATGCTCGTGCACCGAGCGATTGGGAACCAGCTGACGTGCATCTTCGTGAACAATGGTCTGCTGCGCCGCGAGGAGGCGGAGCGCGTCCGCGCGGTCTTCCAGCGCCACCTGGGGTTGAACCTGCTGTACGTGAACGCGAGCGAGCGCTTCCTGTCCGCCTTGCGCGGCGTGACCGACCCGGAGGTGAAGCGGCGGCGCATCGGCAACGAGTTCATCGCGGTGTTCGACGAGGAGGCGGCGGCGCTGGGCGCGGTGGACTTCCTCGCCCAAGGAACGCTCTACCCCGACGTCATCGAGAGTCAGACGGCGGAATCAAGTGCGTCGCACAAGATAAAGACGCACCACAACGTCGGGGGGCTGCCGGATCGGATGCGGATGGAGCTAGTGGAGCCGCTGCGCTACCTGTTCAAGGACGAGGTGCGCGCCGTGGGCGAGGAGTTGGGGATGCCACCGGAGGTGCTCTACCGCCAGCCCTTCCCAGGGCCAGGCCTGGCGATACGCATCATGGGCGAGGTTACCCACGAGAAGTTGGAGACGCTGCGGGCGTGCGACTGGATCGTGATGGACGAGATCAAGCGCGACGGCCTCTACGACCGCCTGTGGCAGTCGTTCGCCGTGCTGACCGACACCAAGACGGTGGGCGTGATGGGCGATCAGCGCACCTACCAGCACGTGGCGGCAATCCGCGCCGTAACCAGCGACGACGCGATGACGGCGGATTGGGCGCGGCTGCCCTACGACACTCTCGCGCGCATCTCCGGCCGCATCGTCAACGAGGCGCCCAGCGTCAACCGCGTCGTCTACGACATCACCAGCAAACCCCCCGGCACTATTGAGTGGGAGTGAGCGGCGGAGGCGCAGGGTAGCCGTGCGTGCGCTGGTGTTGGGCGGCGGCGGGCGGGAGCACGCCATCTTGTGGAAGTTGGCGCAAAGCCCTCGCGCGCCCGAACTCTTCCAAGCCTCCGTCAACCGCACCGCGCACGGCCTGGCGCAGCACGCCGACATCAACCCCGACTGCCCGGCGCGTGTCGTCGAGTTCGTCGAGCGGCGTGGCATCGACCTCACCATCGTCGGGCCCGAGCGGCCATTGATGGAAGGCGTTACAGACGCACTGCGCAAACACGGCCACGCCGTGATGGGGCCGAGCCAGGCGGCGGCGCGCATCGAGTGGAGCAAGGCGTTCGCCAAGGAGGTTATGGCGCAGGCGGGCGTGCCGACGGCGGCCTCCGAGACGTTCACCGACCCCGACTCGGCCAAGGAGTGCGTCCGCAAGCGCGGCGCGCCCATCGTCGTGAAGGCGGACGGCCTTGCCGCCGGGAAGGGCGTAACGGTGGCCGCGACGGTGGAAGAAGCGGCGACGGCCATCGACGCGGCTATGACGGCGCGCGTCTTCGGCGACGCGGGCATGTCCGTCGTGGTCGAGGATTGCCTGGTCGGCGAGGAGGTGAGCGTCTTTTGCTTTACCGACGGCGTGAACGCCTCGCCCCTCATCGCCGCGCGCGACTACAAGCGCGTCTCCGACGGCGACCAAGGTCCAAACACGGGCGGAATGGGCGGCTACAGCCCTCCGCCTTACTGGGACGCGGCGTTGGAGCGGCGCATACGCGAGACGTGCATTGAGCAGGTGCTGCGCCAACTCGCCGCTATGGGCACCCCTTTTGCGGGCGTGCTGTTCGGCGGCCTGATGCTGACGGAGGACGGCCCGCAGGTCATCGAGTTCAACGCGCGCCTTGGCGACCCGGAGGCGCAGCTCATCCTGCCTCGCCTCGAGAACGACCTGCTCGACGTTGCGGAGGCTGTCGCACATGGCGGCGTAGGCGCGCTCGACCTGCGCTGGTCGCCGACGGCGACGGTGGGCGTAACGCTCGCGTCGGGCGGCTACCCCGGCACCTACGAGACGGGCAAGCCCATCCACGGCCTGGACGCGCTGCCCGACGGCGTAACTCCCTTCTACACGGGCGTAGGCGAGGACGATGTCGGCGCGCCTGTCACGGACGGGGGGCGCGTAGTAACGCTCGTCGGCCACGGCGCAACGCACGCGGAGGCGCGCCGCCTCGCCTACGATGCGGCGGCGCAGGTGCGGTTCGCGGGCGCGCATTACCGGCGGGACATCGCCGCGTTCGCGGGGGAGTAAGCGACGGAGATGCAGGGGGCGCGCCCCCTGCGACCCCCATAGGGAGAAGAGGCGCCGCTCCCACCGAATAGAGATTGCCCACCCCACTCCATGCGTCGCGTTGTAGGAACAGGTTTGAAACCTGTTCCTACGGGCAGAGGAGGGACGCGGCGTAGCAGCCTTTGCCTCCCCTGCCCTACGCGTCGATCACCTCGCGCTTCAGGAGGGCTAGCTGTTGCCGGCGGGCTTCGCCGCGTGCGAAGAGGAAGCAGTAGAGGCGCTCGACGCCCTCGCTCCGCAGTTGGTTGACGCGCTCGACGACGGAGGCAGGCGTTCCCGCGAGGGCGAGGTGGCCGACCAACTCCTTGGCGGCGGCGGGGTCTACCGCGGCGGGGTCGGACTCCTCAGGAACGGAGAGGCCAACGGCTTGGAGGCCGTCGTTGAAGAAGCCCATCTTGAGCCAGGTGAACACCACGGGCCAGACGCGCGCGTGTGCGGCCTCAGGGTCGTCGTCGATGGAGACGGCGGCGTTGTAGGTTACGGGGATGGAGGCGGGGTCGCGTCCGGCGGCTGCGGCGCCCTCGGCGATGCGCTTGGCCGATTGCGCGCGGAAGGGCGCGCTGAGGCCCGCGAGCAGCATCGCCTCGTCGCCCAACTCGCCCGCCGTGCGCAGAGCTCGCGGGCCGCTGGCCGTCACCATTAGCGGCGGGGGCGGCTCGGCGGGGTCTTCGATGCGACCGTTGGGGTTCGTGCCAAACGGGACGGTCTCGCCGTGGAGCAGGGCTCGGATGGAGACGAGCGCGTCGCGGAAGGCCTGGACGGTGGCGGGGGTGGTGCCGAGGTTCTGAATCACGCTGTCGCCAGTGCCGATGCCCATCTTGGTGCGGCCGGGGTAGAGCTCGGCGAGCGTGTTGGCGACGACGGCGAGGTGGAAGGGGTGGCGCGACTTGGGGTTGGTTACGGCGGTGTAGAGGGAGATGGCGCTGGTGCGGGCGGCGGCAAGGCCGAGGATAACGAAGGTGTCCTTGCCGTCCTCCACGTGGTCGGCGACGCCGGTTCCGGCGAAGCCGAGTTGCTCGGCCTGCTCGATGGCGGCGATCTGGTCGGCGATGGAGCCGCCGGGGCCGGTGGCGAGGTGCAGTTCGAAGGGCATATCAGCTGTCTCCTTGGGCGGTCGGGGTTGGTTCGAGCGTTGCCTGGGACGCGGGGCGCAGCTTGCCGTAGATGATAGCCGCGGCGGCGAGGGCGATGGTGAGCAGCGGGGCGATGAGCAGCGCCGCCCCGTTGCTGCGCAGCAGCGCGTAGAAGGATACCCCGCCCACCACGTAGAAGGCGGCGCGGCCAACGGGCGGCAACATCGCGCCCACCCAGCCGCCGCTCGCCATCTGTATGCCGATGAGCACGATGGCTAGGGAGAGAACCACCGGCAGCGTGGCGAGGCCGTTGTCGGGGATGTTCTGCAGCAGCAGCAAATCGTCCGGCGCCAGCAGCAGCACGATGGGGAAGACGTAGAAGGGCCACGCCATCTTCACCAGCTGCCACGAGACCTTGCCGTAGGTCGTGCCGGCGAGCGCCGCCGCCACCAGCGCGCTGCCCGCCACCGGCGGCACGATGAGGCTCAGCGATCCCATGTAGAAGGCGACGAAGTGCGACGCGCGCACGTCCACGCCCATGCCCGCCAAGATCGGCACGAAGGTCACCGTAACCAGGAAGTAGATAGCCAGGTTGGGCAGTCCGGCGGCCATGATGACCGACAGGAAGATGAGCAGCGCGCCCGCCAGCGCCACGCTGCCGCCGCTCAGGTCCTCCACGATGCCGCCGAAGCGCGTCCCCACGCCCGTATGTCCGATGGTGTCGGCGAGGATGGTTACGATGACCAGCACGACGGAGACGGCGCTGGCGTAGAAGGCGGCGTTCTTCATCCCGCTCGACCAGACGGACCACCGCGTCTCCACGCGCAGGATTACGCCCAGCATCAGCGTCGCCATCAGCGCGGCGGGAACCGCCGTCCGCAGCGTGAACCCCTCCAGCACCAGGGCGATGATGATGCCCACGGGGACGGCGGCTATGGCCGCCGAGCGCACGTACATCCCCATCGGGCTGCGCGTGAGGAGCGCCAGCGCGACGGAGGCCAAGACGCCGCCTAATACCATCACGAAGGCGGACATCAGCACCGGAAACGCGCCGTCGCCAAAGAGCAGCCAAGGGAATATGCGGATGGTGGTGAGGTTCAGCAACAGCAACAGCAGCGGGACGAACACGAACAGCGCGCCGCGCACGTAGGGCCATGGCTTCTGGTCGGCTTGCGGCTGGGCGGCGGCCTCCTCCGCCGTCGCCTCCACCCGTTTGATGCGGTGGGCGTTGCGCTTGGCATGGCCGATGATGTAGGCCGCCGTGCCGATGTACCACATCGCGGCGGGGATGATGGCCATGCGGATGACCTCAAGGTAGCTGATGCCCAGGAGGTTCGCCATGACGAAGGCGACGATGCCCAGGATGGGCGGCGTGATGGTGGACGCGTTTGAGGCGACGCCCTCGATGCCGCCGCCCTCCTCCGGCGTGTAGCCGCCACGCACCATCGCGGGGATGGTGATGGGGCCGGTGATCGCCACGTTGTTCGGTCCTGCGCCGACGAAGGAGCCGGCGATGCCGGACGCAATCAGCGCGCCCATCGCGGGGCCGCCCACTAGGCGGCGTGAAAAGGCGCGCGCCATGCCCACTACGACGAGACTCGCGCCCGCCGCCGCCAATAGGATGCCCCAGAAGATGAGGAGCCACAGGAACCGCGAGGCCTGGTCGACAACGGCGGTGTGCTGCTTCTGGACGATGCGCGTGAGCACCTCCCACGCCTCGAAGTCGGCGCCCCGCAGGAAGCCAGGCATGAAGCCCGCCGTGAAATGGTAGGTGATGAAGATCACGCCAAGGATGGGGAAAACCCACCCGAAGTACATATAGGAGACGGCGAGCACCGAGAGAAAGATCAGCATCCCCAGGATGATGTCCGGCCACGTGCCGAAGCGCGGGCGCAGGAAGAAATCCTCCGCGCCTTGGAAGAAGTAGTACTCGGCGATGGCGACGCCGATCATCAGCAGGGCGGCGATGACCCAGCGCGGTGTCGTGCGCTTGCGCATCACGAAGCCAAACAAGCCAATCCAGATGGCGAACGCGAGGTGGGCGTTCTGGTAGGCCTGGACGGGCGGGTCCCACCGGAACTGGCCGAGGCCCATCGCCAGCATCGCCGCGAGCGACAACCAGAACATGCCCGTTACTACGGCGTCGAGGCGGTCGGGCTTCCTCTCCTGATGCGCGCCCCTGTCTTCTGCCACGCCTATCTCCCATGCCGAGCGCGGCGCCCCGGCTAGCAGGCGGCATTATAAGCAGCGGGGCGCGCCGGGGCGAACGGGGCTCAGCCGCGCGGCGGTTCCTCCTCCGGCAGCGGCTCGAAGAACTCGGGGCCGACCGTGACCAGACCCTTCCACGCGCCCGGCTGCCGCTTGCCCGATCGCTTATGCGACGGCTTGTACGGCTCTAGTCGCGCGACCGGCGCCCCGTTCCGGGCGATAATCACCTGTTCGCCCTGTTCCATCAGCGCCAGCAGCGCCGACAGGTGCGTCTTCGCCTTATGAATGTTCACCGTAACCACGGCAGCCCTTCTTTGCGGAATTCGTAATTCTAGATTAGCACGTCCGCCCGGCGCCTCTTGCGGCTTGAGCTCCTTACGGGGAGCTTTGCGAACCCTCCGCCCGCCAGGCGCGTTGCGTTGTAGGGACAGATTTGAAACCTGTCCCTACAGAAAAGATACGGGGGACGCCGCGCTTTCGCCCGCCCTTGTTACGCCGCGACCATCGCGGCTTCCCTGCCCTCTTGCGTAGCGACGTTGAGACAGCGCAGGCGCGCGCTCAGCGTCCACGCCGCGCCCGCGTTGAGGAACACCAGGGCGCCGCCCAGGGCCAGCGCCAGCGGCGCGCCGATGATCCCGGCGATGAAGTTCAGGCCCGCCGCGCCGATGGTCGGCAGTATCCACGACAGCCCCCACAGGCTCATCACGCGCCCGCGAAGCTCGTCGGGGACGAGCGTCTGCATCGTCACCTCGACGGCCATCATGAAGGCGAGGGACCCCCCGCCGATGAGCACTTGGAGCGCCGCGCCCGCCCAAAGATTGCTCGTGAAGGCGAAGGCGGTCAGCGACGCGCCGAACAGCATCCCCTGGAGCGCCATCGCCTTGCCGGTCGGGACACGGCGGAGCACGGCGGGCGTGGTCAGCACCGCGATGAATGAACCCACGCCCCCACTCGCCCACAGCAGCGACAGCCCCGACGGCCCCGTCTCCAGCACCTCGCCCGCGAACACGGGCAGCACGAAGATATAGCCCAGCCCGGACAGCGAGCTGACGTAGGTCATGCCGATGACGATGCGGAAGAGGGGTTGGCGGCGCACGTAGCCTAGCCCCTCGGCCAGGTTGCGCAGCACGCTCGCCCGGCCAACCACTTTGCCCGGCGCGACGGAGACACGCAGGATAAGGGCGGACATCACGAGGAAGGTCGCGGCGCTCAGCGCGAAGGCGGGCCCGGCGCCCTGGTTCGGCCCCGCTCCCGCGTAGGCGACCACCGCCCCGCCAATCGCCGGCGCGATGGGCCGTGCGAACTGCCACGTCATCGCGTTCAGCGGCACCGCTTGCGACAGCAGCGAGCGGTCGGGCAGCAGACGCGGGTAGAGCACCTGGCGGCTCGGCTGGTCGAACGACTGCGCGACCCCCGTCAGAAAGGCGGCCAGCAGCAGGTGCCACGGCTCCACCAAGCCAAGGATGGTCAGCGCCGCTAGCCCCGCCACTACAACCGCCGCGAACGCCTGCGACCCGGCGATGACGCGCCTTTGGTCGAGCCGGTCGGCGAACACGCCCCCGAACAGCGCCACCAGCAGCTGCGGCAGGCCTAGGAACAGCGTGACGGAGCCGACGAAGGCGGGCGATTCGGTCAAATGGAAGGAGAGCCAGCCGATGGTGAACCACAGCATCTGCTGGCCAACCACCTGCGACAGCAGTCCCGCCCAGTAGAGGCGGAAGTCGCGGTGGCGCAACACGGCGAACAGGTGGAACTGCGCGGCGACGGCGGAGAGCATCAGGCGCGTAGTGTATACGCGGCGCCCTCGCGCTCCCCTGCCCGCCTGCTAAGAAGGCCGTTGCGTAATCGGCGCATCCGGCGCATCCGGCGCGTAGCCTCCTCCTGTAGGGGCAGGTTTGAAACCTGTCCCTACAGCGCAATTGCGGAGCGGGCGCCGGGCAATCCCTACGCAGCGGGCTCCCAGCGGTCACCCAACAGCCTCCCTTCGCGTGGGCGACACAGTGGGAGCGGGAACGACGGATAGGGGCGCCGGTTGACGATAGGGGCGGCGCGCGCCTACGCTAGCCGTACGCGGGGCGCCGCCCCGGACACCCATCAGGAGAACCGAGATATGCCACTCGTCGGCGTGCTTGTTGGGAGCGCCAGCGACAAGGAGACCGTCCAGCACACGATGGACACGCTGGCGCAGTTCGGCGTAGAGGCGGAGCTGACCGTCGCCTCCGCGCACAGGAACCCCGACGCGGTGCGCGCCTACGTAGAGGAGGCGCCCGCGCGCGGCGTGGAGGTGTTCATCGCGGCGGCAGGCGGCGCGGCGGCGTTGCCGGGCGTCGTCGCCTCCCTCACCACCCTGCCTGTCATCGGCGTCCCGCTCGCGTCGTCGGAGTTGCGTGGCGAGGACGCGCTCTACTCCATCGTCCAGATGCCCCCTGGGATACCGGTGGCGACGGTCGCCATCGGCTCGTGGGGCGCGCGCAACGCGGCCATCCTGGCTACGCAGATTCTGGCGCTCAAGTATGGTAGCCTGCGCGAGGCGCTGGACGCGCACAGGCGGCGTCTCCGCGAGCGCTGAGCCACCCGACGATGGGCCGACACTTCCGCCTCCGAACAACCGCCGCGACTCCCTCGCCTTTGCGTCTCTACGCTATCCCCGCCCTGTCCAACTGCGCCTCCGCGCTCCCGGAGCGCCGCCCGTGATTCCCCGCTACTCGCGCCCCGAGATGGCCGCCGTATGGTCGGACGCGGGCATGTACGACCGCTGGCTGGCCGTGGAGGTGGCGGTGTGCGAGGCGTGGACGAACGAGGGCACGATCCCGCCGGAGGACATGGAGAAGATACGCGGCGCGCGCTACGACTTCGCGCTGATGGAGGCGGAGTTGGCGCGCACCAAGCACGACGTCAACTCCTTCCTCTTGTCAATCGCGCCGAGCCTGGGCGCCGAGGGGCGCTGGATCCACCTCGGTCTCACCTCCAACGACGTGAAAGACACCGCGCTCGGGATGCAGTTGCGCGACGCGGGCGCGATCCTGCTGGCGGACGCGGACAGGCTTATCGAGGTGCTGGGCGAACGCGCCGTCGAGTTCAAGCACACGCTCCAGATGGGGCGCACGCACGGCGTCCACGCCGAACCCATCACCTTCGGCCTCAAACTGGCGCTGTGGCGCGAGGAGATGCTCCGCAACCGCGAGCGCCTCGCCGACGCGCAGGCCCAGGTCGCCGTCGGCAAGGCGTCGGGCGCCGTGGGCAGCCACGCCACCATCCCTCCCCAGGTGGAGGAGGACGCGTGCGCCGCCTTGGGCCTCGCCGTCGCGCCGCTGTCCAACCAAGTCGTGCAGCGCGACCGCCACGCCCAGTTCGTAACCGCGCTGGCCATCGCCGCCGCGTCGTTGGAGAAGTTCGCCACGGAAATACGGGGCTTGCAGCGCACGGAGGTGCGCGAAGTGGAGGAGTTCTTCGGCGAGGGGCAGATGGGCTCGTCGGCGATGCCCCACAAGCGCAACCCCGAGCTGTCGGAACGCGTGTGCGGCCTCGCCCGCCTCATCCGCGGCCACGCCGTAACCGCCCTCGAGAACGTCGCGCTGTGGCACGAGCGCGACATCAGCCACTCGTCCGCCGAGCGCGTCATCCTGCCCGACGCCTGTCTCGCGCTGGACTACGCGCTCGACCTATTCACGGGGGTAATGGCCGAGCTGCGCGTCTTCCCGGAGCGTATGCTTGTGAACGTGGAGTCGACGCGCGGGCTGGTCTTCACACAGCGCGTTATGCTTGCGCTGGTGGAGCGGGGCATGGGGCGGCAAGAGGCGTACCGCCTCCAGCAGGCCCACGCCCACGCCGCTTGGGACGAGGGCGCGGACTTCCGCGAGTTGACGCGCGCCGATCCGCAGGTCCGCGAGCGCTTCACGCCGGAGGAGTTGGACGCGCTGTTCGACTACGCCTACTACACTCGCCACGTGGACGCGCTGTTCGCCCGCGTCGGCCTAGGAGAACGCCGTGCAGCCGCTACTCGATAGCGCCCTGCCCGACCCGCAGTATCGGGGCAAGGTGCGCGACACCTACGAGATCGACGACCGCCACTTCCTGATGGTCGCCACCGACCGCATCTCCGCGTTCGACGTGGTGCTGCCCAACGGCGTGCCCGACAAGGGCTACGTGCTCAGCCGCCTCTCGCGCTTCTGGTTCGACCGCACACGCCACATCGTCCCCAACCACCTCGTCGGCCTGGCGGACGACGCGGCGGCGCTGGGCGACTTGGCGGCGCATCCGCGCCTCGCCGGCCTGCCCTCCCACGTGGCGCGGCAGGCGATGGTCGTGCGCCGCGCAGAGCGCATCGACGTCGAGTGCGTCGTCCGCGCCTACCTCACCGGCTCCGCCCTCGCCGAGTACCGCCGCAGCGGAACCATCTTCGGCCTGCCCGCCCCCTCCGGCCTCACCGACGGCGACCGCTTGCCCGAGCTGATGTTCACCCCCACCACCAAGGCCGAGACCGGCCACGACGAGCCGATGTCCATGGCCGAGGTGGAGGCGATGACGGGCGCGGAGACGGCGCGGCGTCTGCGCGACACCTCCTTCGCCGTCTTCCAGTGGGCGCACGACCACGCCCGAGACATGGGCATCATCATTGCCGACACCAAGTTCGAGTTCGGCTGGGTGGACGGCGAGCTGACGCTCATCGACGAGGTGCTCACGCCCGATTCCAGCCGCTTCTGGGACGCGGAGGGCTACGCGCCCGGCAAATCGCAGCCCAACTTCGACAAGCAGTTCGTCCGCGACTGGCTCATCGAGGCGGGCTGGAACCGCGAGCCGCCCGCGCCCGCGCTCCCCGACGACGTGGTCGCCAAGACGCGCGAGCGCTACCTCGAAGCCTACCGCCGCCTCGTGGGCGAGCCGCTGGCCTAGGCGGGAGAGCCGAGCATGGCGAACGAAGAGGCACGCCCGCGCCGCGTGCAGCGCAGGAGCCAGTCCCGCGAGGACCGGCGCCAGCGCTCCACGTCCCGCAAGACCCGCCGCCGCATCGTCTACACTACCTTCGGCGGCGCCGTCGCCCTTGCCCTCATCATCGGCCTCTTCCTCCCCGGATTCGGCGACCAGGCCCAAACCCCCAGTCTCCCTGACCAGGGCGCGGCCGTGGGCGCGGCGGCGCCCATCCAGGAGGCTGTCCTTGTGGCCGACGGCGCGCCGCACGACGCCTACTCCACTACGCCGCCCAACTCCGGCTTCTACTCCCCTACCCTCGCGCCCTGGGGCGTGAGCGACGACCCCATCCCCGACGAACGCGTGGTCGCCAATCTGCGCCAAGGCGCGGTCGCCATCAGCCAAAATCTCCAAGACCCCGGCGAGGCGGCGCGGCTGCGCGAGGTGGTCGAAGCGCTGCCAGGCTACCCCGCGTGCGTCGTCATGCGCCCCTATGACGCGCTCGCCCCAGGCGCCGTCGTCCTGACCGCGTGGGGGCGCATACTCGAGGCGCAGGGCGTGGACGACGCGGACATCCCCGCCTTCTTCGACGCGCACCGCAACGACCAGGCTCCCTCATTCGTCGGCAACGACTGCGGCGCGGGCGGCGCGTAGCCCAACGATGCGCTTCCGCGCCAGCGTCTACGTCGCGCTCAAGCCCGCCGTCAACGACCCTCAGGGCAACGCCGTCATGGACGGCCTCCACGCGCTCGGCTTCGAGAGCGCCGCCAACGTCCGCGTCGGCAAGTACCTCACCCTAGAACTGGACGCCGACGACCAAGCCGCCGCCAAGCGGCAAGCCGAGTCGATGTGCGACCGCCTCCTAGCCAACCCTGTCATCGAGACCTACACGGTGGAGGTGGCGGCGGCGGAGTAGGCGGCGATGGGCAAGTACAAGGGCAACAAGGGCAACCTCATGCAGCACTGGACGCTGTGCGAGGTATTGCTAATCGCTAACTGCCATCACTCCTCGCTCAACTACATCGACGCCCACGCCATGGCGCCGTTCGCGGCAACGCGGAAGGGCAACGACCCGGTGTTTGACCATGTGCGAGACAACCTCGCCAATGGCCAGTCCGTCTACGAGCAGGCATGGAAGGAGTTAACCTCGGATTGCCCAGGCACCTACCCCAACAGCGCCAACTTCGTCCAGCACCTCTGGCGGGGCGACCTTTCTATGTTGCTCTGCGAGAAGGACGCGGGCATAGCGGCCAGGTTAAAGGCATGGGTGGACGACCTGCGCCAAAGCGAAAAATTGCGCTGCGGCAAAGTCCACCACGGCGACTGGAGAGAACGATTTTGCCAAGGGCTGCCGAACCCGGTTGACGCAGGGCTACCTGAAGACGCGCTGACGCTTGTCTCCTTCCACCCCTACATGATTAGCGACCGCACCCACCGTTACATGGAGGATCCCGGGAATCTATACCCGCAAGACATGGGCGCAATCGGCCAAGCACTGGAGGACGTTAAAGGGGCAGTTGTGGTTCAGATGTCCACCTACTCGATTAACGGCCCTAACCCTCAGCCCGACATCACTTCGCTCGTAGATAAGTCCCTGCGCGTGTACGGCCTTGAGCGCGTGGCCAAGACGCGCACCGGCGGCGACATGATGTCCCTCATCTACGCCCGCAACGTGGATTGGGCGTGTGGTGAGTTGAAGAGCTTGGGCGACCGCTTCACCGATTGGCTCGATGCGCAGCGCAAAGCCGCAAAGCGTACCTAGCGCAAGTGAGGCGCAACGCCCTCGCCCCTTCCCGTTCGTCCTGAGGGAATTCGAAGGGCGAACGCGCCCCCTACCCTGCTATTGTCCCCTTGGTGCTGGGCACCTGGGCGGCGGGGGCGCGCGGGTCTAGCGCTACCGCATCGCGGAGAGCGCGGGCGAGCGCCTTGAACGTCGCCTCGGCGCGGTGGTGCGGGTTGATTCCCTCGAGCACTGTCGCGTGCAGGTTGACGCGCGCCTCGATGGCGAACGAGTGCAGGAAGTGGCGCACCAGGTCGCCGGGCAGGTCACTGACGCTCGCGCCGCTGAGGCCCAGGTCGAGCGCCGCGTAGCCCCGCCCGCTCAGGTCGACGGCCACGCGCGCCAGGGCGTCGTCCAGCGGCACGATAGCGTGCCCCATGCGGACGATGCCCGCGCCCTCGCCGAGCGCGTCGCGGAAGGCGCGGCCCAGGGCGATGGCCGTGTCCTCCACCGTGTGGTGCCAGCCCGTGCGGAGCCAGTCGCCCTTCGCCTCGATCTCCACGTCCATCAGGCCGTGGCGCGCCAACTGCTCGATGAGGTGGTCGAGCATCCCGTTGCCCGTGTTGACCTGCGCCGCCCCGGAGCCGTCCAGGTTGACGTTGATCGACAGGTCGGTCTCGCGGGTGGTGCGCTTGTATGAGCCGGTGCGGGACACTTGGTCAATTCCTCTAACGAATGACACCTATGGTACCGGACTTTGTGCGCCTTCTACTGCGCCGCTAGCGCACGCTGAGGGCTTCGATCAGGCGGTCGGTGTCGCGGGACATGCCTACGCTGATGCGGAGGAAGTCGGCGAGCCTGGGTTCGCTGAAGTATCGCACGAACACGCCTTGGCGGGCGAGCGCCTCGAACAACGCCTTGCCCGCGCCCTGCGGCACGCCGCACAGGACGAAGTTGGAGTCCGACGGCCACGGGTCGAGGCCGTCCAGCTCGGCGAGGGCGGCGCACATACGCTCGCGCTCGGCGACGATGCGGGCGGCGCGCTCGTTCAGCAGTTCTGCGTCGGCGATGGAGGCGAGCAGCGCCGCCTCGGCGGCCTGGTTGACGTTGTAGGGCGGCTTGGCGCGCAGCAGCAGGTCGGCCAGCTCCGGCGCCATCAACCCGTAGCCGACGCGCAGCCCCGCCAGTCCGCCCCACTTGCTCATCGTGCGCAGCACAGCGAGGTTCGGGTGCGCGGGCAGCAGGTCAGCGGCGTTCACGCCCCCGAACTCGTAGTACGCCTCATCGACGATGACGAGGCGGCCGGCGGAGAGCAGGCGCTCCACATCGGCGAGGGGCGTCGCGTTGGCGGTGGGATTGTTGGGCGACGCCACTGCGATGACCCGCGCGTCCTCCCGCTCCGCCGCCGCGAGCGCAGCGTCCACGTCCACTTCGAAGCGCGGGCCGCGCTCGACGCGAACGGTGCGCCCGCCGCACACGTGCGCCGTGAAGGGATACATGCCGAAGGTGGGCACGCTGTCGATAACGGCGCCCCCCGGCGGCAGCACGGCGCGGAAGAGCAGGTCGATGAGCTCGTCGGAGCCGTTGCCGACGACGACGCGCGCCGGGTCCACCCCGGCGTGGCGCCCCACCGCCTCGCGCATCGCCGTCTGGCCGGGGTCGGGGTAGATGTGGACACGGTGGAGGTTGGCGAGCGCCTCGATGACGCGGGGCGACGGGCCGTAGGGGTTCTCGTTGGCGTTCAACTTCACCAACTCCGACTCCGCTATGCCGGCGCGCGCGGCCAGCTTCTCCGGCGGATCGACGGCGGCGTACGGCTCCAACTCCAGCAGGTGCGGACGCACGAGGGAGAGGGGGTCGATGGGGCGTTGGCTCACGGCGCGCTCCTAGTCTCGCCTTCGAGGCGGCGCTCGACCGCGCGCGCGTGGGCGGTGAGGCCTTCGGCGCGGGCGATGGCGGCGGCGGTCGGCCCCAGGCGATGCACGGTGCCGCCGTCCAGCGCGACCACCGGCATAAAGCGCAGGAAGTGGCGTACGCCGAGGTAGGAGGCGAAGCGGGCGGTTCCCGCCGTTGGCATCGTGTGGCTGGGGCCCGCCGCGTAGTCGCCCAGCACCTCGGGGCTGTTCTCGCCGACGAACACGCCCCCGGCGTTGCGGACGCCCGCGGCGGCGGTCTCGGCATTCTCGACCAGCAGGCAGACATGCTCCGGGGCGTAGGCGTTCGCCAGCTCCACGGCCTCCTCGATGGACGAAACGACGGCGGCGACGCCCTGGCGCTCAACCGCTCCGGCGGCGATTGCGACGCGCTCCAGCGAGCCTACCTGCGCCTCCACCTGGGCGGCTACGCGCTCCGCCACGCCCTGCGACAGAGCGATGAGGATGGGCGAGGCCATAGCGTCGTGCTCCGCCTGGGCGAGCAGGTCGGCGGCGGCAAGGGCGGGGTCGGCGGACTCGTCCACGATGATGAGCGTCTCCGTCGGCCCGTAGAGGCCGTCGATGTCCGTCTCGCCGTAGACGGCGCGCTTGGCGAGCGTTACGTACAGGTTGCCCGCGCCGCACACCTTGTCCACGCGCGGCACGCTCTCCGTCCCGAACGCCATCGCCGCAATCGCCTGCGCGCCGCCAATGGCGAACAGGCGGTCGACGCCCGCAATCTTCGCGGCGGCGAGCAGAGCGTCGGTGGGGTTCGGCGTGCACACCACTACCTCCCCTACCCCGGCGACCTTGGCCGGTATCGCGTCCATCAGCACGGAGGAGGCGTAGTTGCCGCCGGGGACGTATATCCCGACGCGCTCCAAGGGCACGACGCGCTCGCCCCACCCCATCGCCTCGTCGCGCCACGACGACGGCATGGAGGCGTGGTGGAACGCGCGGATGCGCTCGGCGGCGGCGGCCAGCGCGTCCGCAAGGGCGGTAGGGACGCGCTCGGCGGCGGCGTCCCACTCGGGCGCGGGAACCTCGAGATCGTCGAGCGTAACGGAGTCGATGCGCTTGGCGTGCTCGCGCACGGCAGCGTCGCCCCGCTCCCGCACGTCGGCGACGATGCGCTCAACCGTCTCGGCGGCTTGGGGCGCAGCGTGTCCTGCGAGGCCGGTTATGAGCTCCATGCCGGGGCGGCGCGTGAGCAGGCGGCGCGCCTCCGTCAGGTCGGTCACGATCCGCATCGGCGCTCCATAGCCGCGAGCAAGCGCCGGTATGCGCCGCTCTCCTGCCCGAAGACGTAGCCCGCCTCGGAGATGGTCACCGACGCGCCGCCGATGGCGCGGAAGTGATCGACGATAGCGGTGAGATTGGCGCGGTGGGCCAGCACGGTCACCGCGTGCCACGAGCCGCCGTCCGCCGTGAAGACGGGCGAGACGGTCGGGCCGCGCAGCCCGGCGGCCTCGCCGCGCTCGAGCACCTTGGCCGCCACCGCGGCCTCCGACGCGCCCTCGATGTTCGCCGTTACGCGCAGGTAGCCCTCCGCGCGGCGGTGCGCCTCCACCCGCTCGACAATCTCGCGCGCCGCCTCCAACGCGGCGGGGGCGGCGGCCAGCGCGCGCAGGTTGACGACGAAGCAGCCCTCGGATCGGATGACCACACCGTCCACTAGACGCTTGAGGCGGTTCTCGCGCAGCGTGGCGCCGGTGGCGGTTACGTCGATGATGATGTCCGCGTGCCCCATCGCCGGGGCGGCCTCGAGCGCGCCCGACACCTGGGGCATGCTGAAGTAGTTCACGCCGTGGCTGAAGAGGAAGCGGCGCGCCAGGCGCTGCGCCTTGGTGGCGATGCGCAGTTCCCTGCCCGACTCGCGGAACTCCACCGCCAGGTCGGCCAGGTCGGCCATCGACTCCACGTCCACCCACGCCTCGGGAACGGCGGCGACCAGCTCGCAGCGCCCGAAGCCGAGGTCTTGGAGCACGATCTCCGTGTCGCCGCCCTCGACGCGCCTTTCCTGGAAGTCGTCGTAGCCGACGAACCCCGCGTGCGCGTTGGCCGCCTCCATGTGCCCGGTGATGTCCCGAGCGCGCTGGAACATCACCTCCACGCCCTCGACGGCGGGGATGCTCCCCACGTAACGCCGCGCGTTGGGGCGGCTCACCGCCATGCCGCACGCGGCGAGGAAGGCGAGCGTCGGCTCGTACATCGCGCCGTCGCTCGGGATCGCCAGGCGCAGGCGCGCGCTAGGCGGGGCGCTCGTCGACACTGCCGTCCCTCCCTACCCTCATAATCGTTTCGATGCCCCGCCGCTTGGCGTAGGCCGCCGCCGCCGCGTCGCCGTCGTGCGACAGGTCGAGCTCCACCGGGATGCCCTGCGCGCGCAGCCGCTCCGCCGTCGCCACCGCTTGGCCGACGGCCGTCTCCTGCGCCGTCACCAGCACGCGGCCCGCGGACGGCGCGTCGGCATCGCCGAACCCGTCCGACAGCAGCTCGGAGACGCGCTCGAGGCTCAACGCGAACCCCAGCGCGGGGATGTCCTGCACCTCGCCCAACGCCTTGACCAGGCCGTCGTAGCGTCCGCCGCCGCCCAGGGGCGGAGCGCCCGCAACGCCGTCGTGCTCCACCTCGAACACCACGCCCGTGTAGTAGGCGATGCCGGAGGTCGCGCCCAGGTCGAGCACGAGCGGCGCGCCCATCAGGTCGTAGCGCCCGAGCGCGTCGAAGAGTCGGTCAATGGGCGCGAGCAGGCCGTCGTCGAGGTTGTGCTCGGCCAGCAGCTCGGCGGCGCGCTTGCGCGCGGCCTCCGGCTCTCCCGCCGCGTCCGCCAGGCCGACGGCGAAGGAGAGGGCGCGCTCGACGCGGGCGGGGTCTTCCGCCTCGCGCACCTTCTTGAGGTAACGGCGCAGTATCTCTTCCGGCGTGCGCTGACCTGCGCCTGCGGCCACCGTATCGGCGAACAGCGCCTCCACCATCTCGCGCGCCTCGTCCGGATCGAGGCGCGCCGCGAGCGCCGACAGCCGCCGTGCGCGTCCGCCGCTGAGTATCCCTAACGCCTCGGCGCGGCGGCGCGCCTCTTCCGCGCCGCCCTCTGCGCGCAACAGGCCGAGGTTGCCGTGGATGAAGACGCGCGCGCGTTCGGTCAGGCCCATCGCCTCGAGGATGGCGTTGACGACCCCCACGTGGCTGATGCGCACGCGGTGGCCCGAGACGCCCAGCAACGCGAGCCCTTGCGCGGCAAGCGCAATCACCTCGGCGTCGGCGGCCTCTCCCGCCACGCCGAGCAGCTCCGCGCCCAGCTGCTCGTACTCCAACGCGCCGGAGCCGTCGGCGCTCGGCTCGTAGCGGAACACCGGCCCCGCGTATTGCAGGCGCAACGGCAGCGGGCCGCGCAGCGAGCCGTCCACGTAGGCGCGGACGACGGAGGAGGTGAACTCGGGGCGCAAGCTGACGCTCCGTCCGCTAGGGTCGGTGAAGCTGTACATTCGGGCGGCCAACTCCCCGCCCGACTTGCGCAGGAACAGGTCGGTCTGCTCCAACGTCGGCAGCTCCACCGCGTCATAGCCGCGGCGGTCGAGGAAAGTGCGCAGCCGCTCACGGATGGCCGAGCGCCGCCGCCATGCGGTGTTGTTGAGGTCGCGTGCTCCCATTGCGCCGCACTATGCCCGATGCGCTTGACGCGCCCCGGCCCGTATACATTCTAGCCTAGCGGGAGGCGGGAGGCGGCGACGCCAGCGTAACTTCGCCGTCGCGCAGCGCGATCAACTCCCCCGCATCCGTGCGCACCAGCAACTCGCCGCCATCGCCCACGCCCTCCGCGGCGCCTGCGAAGCGCCGCTCCCGGGAGCGCGCCTCCACTCGCTGGCCGAGCGTCGCCAAGCGGCGGCGGTAGGCGTCTAGGAGCGCCGCCGGGCGTTCCGCGTCCGCTAGCCGCTCGTTGAAGGCGGCGACGACGGCATCGGCCGCAGTGAGCGTGTCGACGCGGCGCCCCGTCGCGTCGACGATACTTGTGGCGGCCTCGAGGCCGGGGGCGGACAGGTCGATGGCCAGGTTCAGCCCCACGCCCACGACGGCAAGGGAACGGCCTGCCGTATCCACCCTGCTCTCAATCAAAATTCCGCATGTCTTGCGCTCGTTCAGGAGCACGTCGTTCGGCCATTTCAGCGTGGAGGCGACGCCGGCGAGGGCGTCTACGGCATCCGCGGCCGCAAGCGCGGCCACCATGCTGAGGCGGCTTGCTGCCTCGGCGCGCGCCTCCACCGTCAGCGACAGCAGCAGTGAGCCGCCCGGCTCGGAGCGCCACGGGCGCCCGAAGCGCCCCCTGCCCGCCGTCTGCGTCAGCGCCATCACGCCCACGGCGGGGTCGGCGAGCCGCCACGCGGCGTTCATCGTGGACGCGGCCTCGTCGTAGCACACGATGCGCCGCGCAACGCCCCGGCCGGGGCGCCAGCGCTCCCAAACGACGCGGTCGGTCAAGCGAGCTCCTCCTGCTCCGATGGGGCAAGGGTACGGGCAAGCGGCGGCGCCGTGAAGGGGGCGCACTTGGGGCGAAGCGAGCGCGTAGGCTATAGTGAGGCGCAGGCCGCGAGCGGGAGTAGCTCAGTGGCAGAGCATCTGCCTTCCAAGCAGATCGTCGTGGGTTCGATTCCCATCTCCCGCTCCACCGGGGTGCCCTACCCACAGTCGTCCGCCGCCCGCGCATTGCGCTGGAAACCTTGACGGATGAATGGCCTGCGCGCCCCGCCCCTACTCCAGCCCCGCTAGCAACCCCGTGGACTGCCCTACTTCGATCAGGTAGCCGTCGGGGTCGCGCATATAGCAGCGGATCTCGCCGCCTCGGTCGATGGGCGGGGTGAGGAACTCGGCGCCCTTGGCGCGCCATTCCTCATAGCAGGCGGCAATGTCGGCCACGCGCAGGTTCATGAAGCTGTCGAGGCGGGACGGGTCGGCGGGCGGTTGGACGTCGAGGCCCGGCTGGTCGGACACGGCGGCGGCGGCGCGGCCCAGGGCGACCCAGCCGTTGGCGAGCTGCACGAGGCTGAACGAAGGGCTGTCCATCACCACTACGCCGCCGAGCACGTCGCGGTAGAAGTCGCGCGAGCGGGCGCAGTCGCGCACGGTGAGCTGGTGGACGACGAGGAACCCGGCGTCGGGGTGTGGGAAGTGGTCGCGGCGGTTCATAGCGACGCCGTTATATCAGAGGGAGCGGCGCGGCGTTGAGGCGAGCGCCGTAGCACGGTGATGCGGGGATTCCGTTCACCCTTCGAGTTCCCTCAGGGCGAACGGAGCAAGGCGATCAGCCGGCGCGATAGGCGTCTATGAGCACTTGGGCGACCTCGGGGCGAGTGAACTCGTCGGGAGGGACTTGGCCCTTGGCGAGCATCTCGCGCACCTGCGTGCCGCTGAGGGAGACGCGCGCCTCCGGCGGGTGCGGGCAGGTCTTGGAAGTGGCCATGGCGCCGCAGCGCCCGCAGTAGAAGGAGTTCTCGAAGAAGAGAGGCGTTACGCCCAGTTCGCCGTTGGGGAAGGCGCTGAAGATGCGCTGCGCGTCGTAGGTGCCGTAGTAGGAGCCGACGCCGGCGTGGTCGCGCCCAACGATGAAGTGGGAGCAGCCGTAGTTCTTGCGAACGATGGCGTGGAAGATGGCCTCGCGCGGTCCCGCATAGCGCATAAAGGCGGGGAAGACGCTGAGCAGCACGCGGTCGGCGGGGTAGTAGCCCTCCAGCAGCGCCTGGTAGCAGCGCATCCGCACGTCGGCGGGGATGTCGTCCGCCTTGGTCGCCCCCACTAGCGGATGGAGCAGCAGGCCGTCGGCGGTCTCCAACGCCGTCTTCTGGATGTACTCGTGCGCGCGATGGACGGGGTTGCGCGTCTGGAAGCCGACCACCGTGCGCCACCCGCGCTCGGCCAACGCCTCACGCACCTCGGCCGGGCGGCGGTAGTGGGCGTGCGCCGCCGGGTCGATGGGCGGCATGCCTGCCAGCATCGTCACCGGGCCGCCCAGCAGCATGCCGCCCTGCGCGTAGAGGCCCGCGACGCCGGGGTGCGCTTCGTCCGTCGTGCCGTAGACCAACTGCGCCTCGCGTCGCTTGTCGTAGGCGAACCGCTCCTCGACGGCGATGATTCCAAGCAGCGCTCCGTCCGCGTCGCGCAGCGCAACCTCCGCGCCGTCGGGCAGCGCGTCCGCCTGCTCCTCGTTCACGCTGAGGGTTACGGGCAGCGGCCATGGGAGGCCGTCCGCCAGGCGCATCTCCTCGACGACGTGCAGATAGTCGGCACGCCCCATGAAGCCCTCGATGGGGCTGAATGCACCCTGGGCAATCATGTGCGCGTCGGAGACCTCGCGCTCGCTGAGGACGACGGAGGGGAGCGACGGCGCGCGGCGGCGCAGGTCGTCCGCCTCGGCAGCGCCGAGGTAGCGGTCGACGAGAACGCCGCCGTGGGGAGCGATAAGGGCGTCGGATGCGGGAGCGATGGTCATAGGCGCCTCGGTTCGTACAAGATGGGTTGCGGCGGACTAGGCGGCGGCGGGGACGCGAACGTAGCCCAACTCGTCCAGCTTGGCGAGCACTTTGGCCACGCTCTCCTCGACCGCTTCCTGCTCCGTGTCGAGCAGCACGTCGGGCTCGTGCGGCGCCTCATAGGGGTCGGAGACACCTGTGAAGTTGGCGATCTCGCCGCGTATGGCCTTCTCGTACAAGCCCTTCACGTCGCGCCGCACCAACTCGTCAAGGGAGGCGTGGACGTGCACCTCGATGAAGTCGCCGATGGTCTCGCGCACTTCGTCGCGGATCTCGCGGTAGGGAGAGATGGCGGCGACGATGACGGCCACACCGTTGCGCGTGAGCAGGTTGCTGACGAACCCGATGCGGCGGATGTTCGTGTCGCGGTCCTCCTTGCTGAAGCCGAGGCCCTTGGAGAGGTTGGTGCGCACGACGTCGCCGTCCAGCACCTCGACCTTGCGGCCCAGCTCGCGCAGAGCGGGGGCGAGGCGGTCGGCCACGGTCGTCTTGCCCGCGCCGGAGAGTCCCGTCAGCCAGATGGTTACGCCGCGTTCGGCGTTGGCGATGCTCATATCGTTGTGCTCATCCTTTCGCGGCGGCGGGCGTCTCGCGCCCGGCCATAGTGTCTGCGTGCAGGCCGCACTCCTCTTTGCCCTGCCCCGTCCATCTGCCCGCGCGGAGGTCTTCGCCGGGGCGCACGGGGCGCGTGCAGTGAGTGCAGCCGAGGCTGGGATAGCCTTGGTCGTGGAGCGGGTTGTAGGGCACGCCGTTCGCGCGGACGTAGGCCCACACGTCCGCCTCCGTCCACGCCGCCATCGGGTTGACTTTGACCAGGCCGAACTTGGCGTCCCACTCGACGGCGGCGACGGCGGCGCGGGACTTGGCCTGGTCGCGGCGCAGTCCCGACACCCACGCCTGCTTGCCTTCGAGGGCGCGCCCGTTGGGCTCCACCTTGCGCAGTTGGCAGCACAGGTCCGGGTCGCGCCGCCACAGCGCGGGGCCAAACTCCGCCGCCTGCTGCTCCGGCGTCCAGCGCGGCGCGTAGGCGCGCACGCGCAGGCCGTAGCGCTCGGACGCCGTTCGCACCAGTTCGTAGGTCTCAGGGAAGAGGAAGGCGGTGTCGAGGTAGAACACCTCGACGCCGGGGGCGACGCGTGAGGCCATGTCCAGCAGCGCCATGCCGGTGGCGCCGCCGAAGGAGCAGGCCAGCGTCAGTCCCTCGCCGTAGCGGGCGTAGGCCCATGCCAGCGCCTCTTGCGGCGGCGCGCCGTCGAGCCGTGCCGCCTCGCGCGCCACCTCCTCGGCGGTCTGCGGGTCGGGCGCGATGCGGTTCAAGCGCCGCGCCCTACTTCGCCGACCAGGACGGCCAGTGGTGCTTGCCGAGCCACGACGGCCCGGCGTCGATGGCCTCGAGGCCGCCGGGGAGGTTCTCCCGCAGCCAGTCCCTGGCTTGGATCATATGCAGTAGCTCCTTGTGCGCGGTCAAAAGAAGAGGCCCCTCGCAGTCTCTGCTGGAGGGGCCTTTGCCTGTGTCTTGCGTGGTGTTGAGTGCGGCGGCGTCAGGCGCGCGCTGCGGCAAGAGAGGGCGGAGCCTCCTCCGTGCGACAGCAACACATACAGAAGCAGGTGTGGCGCATGACAAGGAGGATGCTAGCGGCGCGCGAGCGGCGTGTCAATAGGCGGACGGCGTTCATCTTGGCCCCTCCCTCCATAGGGGCAGGTTTGAAGCCAGTCCTTACAACGCAACGCGGTAGAGGGCGCGAGGGCGGCCAGCCGGTCCCCTCTACAGGGAGCCCCAGGCCTCCCGCCCTCTCCTTCCCGCTGTGCTACCCTCCGCGCCGTATGGAAGCCTATCGCGGCATCGACCTGCTCGACATCGAGTCCGATCTGACGGACGAGGAGCGTCAGGTGCGCGACGCCGTCCGCGAGTTCGTGGAGCGCGAGGCGCTGCCGCTGATTCCGCAGCACTTCCGCGAGGGGACGTTCCCACCGGAGTTGGCCGCGCGGATGGCGGAGCTGGGCCTGTTCGGGGCGCACATCGAGGGCTACGGCTGCGCCGGCCTCGGCCCCGTCGCCTACGGCATGGCGATGCGCGAACTGGAGCGCGGCGACTCGGCGCTGCGCTCCTTCTGCTCCGTCCAGTCGTCCTTGGCGATGACCGCCGTGTGGCTCCACGGCTCGGAGGAGCAGCGCCAACGCTGGCTGCCGCGGATGGCGGCGGGCGAGGCGATCGGCGCGTTCGCCCTCACGGAGGCAGAGCACGGCAGCGACCCGTCACGGATGGAGACGCGGGCGGAGCGCACGGCGTCGGGCTGGCGCCTCAGCGGCGGCAAGTTCTGGATCACCAACGCCTCCATCGCGGCGCTGATGGTCGTGTGGGCAGCCACTGCCGACGGTATACGCGGGTTCATCGTCGAGGGCGGCCTGCCCGGCGTGAGCGTCGAGCCTATCCACAACAAGTTGTCGCTGCGGATGAGCCTGACGGGCGCGGTGGGGTTCGACGGCGTGGAACTGGCGGAGGACGCACTGCTGCCGGGCACGAAGGGGCTAGTGTCGGCATTGGAGTGCCTGAACCACGCCCGTTTGGGCATCGCGTGGGGCGTAACGGGCGCGGCGGCGGCCTGCCTGCACGAGACGCTGGAGTACGCCAAAGGGCGCGTGCAGTTCTCGCGCCCCATAGCGGCCTACCAGTTGGTGCAAGCGAAGCTGGCCGACATGCACACGCAGTTGGCCGCGGCGCAGTTGCTGGCGCTCCAAGCCTCCAGGAACAAGGCGGCGGGGCGCCTCCACTACAGCCACATCAGCGCGGCCAAGCATCACAACGCGCAGACGGCGCTCGACATCGCCCGAACCTGCCGCGACCTGCTGGGCGGCGCGGGCGTGCTGGACGACTTCG
>JAGWBE010000001.1:57820-85661 GCA_021296055.1 Dehalococcoidia bacterium
GGGCGCCGCCGGCCAACGCGCGCCCAGCGGGCGGCGGCGCTTGGCGCTGTTCTGCCTGGCGATGGCGCCCGTCGCCGCGCTGGTGGGGCTGCTCGCTTGGGCTGCGGTTCAATCGGGCGGCAATCCGGGCGGCCTGGGGGTGAACTCCACGCCAGGCGAGGAGTCCGCCTCTGGCCGTCGCGCCCCCGACTTCGCGGTCACGACGTTGGACGGCGGGCGCGTCTACGACAACGAGGCGCTGCACGGCGAGTACGCGCTCATCGACTTCTGGTCGTCGTGGTGTCCGCCCTGCCGCGCCGAGGCGCCCGACCTTGCGGCGGTCTACGAGGAGTACGAGGACGCGCCCGTCGAGTTCCTCGGCGTCGCCATCTGGGACCAGACGCGCGACGTGTTGGCGCACGTGGAGCGCTACCGCGTCAGCTACCCCAACGCTATGGACGCGGACGGCGATATGGTCGTCGCCTTCGGCGTGCGCGGCATCCCGGAGAAGTACATCCTCGACCGCGAGGGCAAGATCGTGCGCAAGCTCACCGGCCCCGTCTCCCGCGAGCGTCTGCGCGAGATACTGGACGAACTGCTGGCGAGCGATGGCTAGCGCGGACGCGCACGACCTCCACCGGCGCGTCGGCGAGTGGTACCGCGCCAACGCGCGCGACCTGCGCGATCCCTACGCCATCCTGGTGTCCGAGTTCATGCTCCAGCAGACGCAGGCGTCGCGCGCCGCGCCCGCCTTCGAGGCGTTCCTGCGCACCTTCCCTACGCTTCAAGCGCTGGCGGACGCCGAACCCGGCGCCGTCATCCGCGCGTGGGCAGGGATGGGCTACAACCAACGCGCCGTGCGCCTCCACCGCCTCGCCCGAACGGTGGCGCGGGAGCACGGCGGAGAGTTGCCGCGCTCCGTGGACGAGCTGCGCCGATTGCCAGGCGTCGGCCCTTACACCGCCGCCGCTGTCGCCTGCTTCGCCTTCGGCGCGAACGTCCCCGTCGCCGACACCAATATCTACCGCGTGCTCAGTCGCGTCCTCTACGGAGTGGACGCGCCAAGCCGCGCGGTGGTGGATAGGCGCGTGGCGGAGTTAACGCCGGACACGGATAGTCCGTCCACGCCGCAGGAGTGGCACCAGGGCCTGATGGACCTGGGCGCCTCCGTCTGCGCCGCCGCCAAGCCGCGCTGCATGCTCTGCCCCCTGCGCGAGGTCTGCCTGGCCGCCGACGCGCTCCAAGACGGCGCGCGTCTCGCCCTGGCCGAGGCGTCCATCCCCTACGCGCCCAAGCAGGGGCGCTACGAAGGCTCCACGCGCTACTACCGCGGCAAGACGGCCTGCCTCCAGGCGAGGCGCTTCCCCTGGCGGCGCTGCGGGAGCGGTTAGGCGACGAGGCGCTTGCCGTCGTCAACGGCCTACAACGCGACGGCCTAGCCGTGGTGGAAAACGGCGCCCTGCGGCTCCCCCTAGCCCGCGCGGAGGATACGGAGTAGCTGCGCGGCGAGCTTATGCGGGTCGTGGCGAGTGGGCAGGCGCTCGTCCACCAGATCGGCGCTGATGAACGCGCCGTCAAACCAGTGGGGATTCGCGGGCCGGATGGGGTCTTGGCGGAACTCCGGCTCCACGGCGATGGGCCTCGAATTGACGAGGAAATGGGAGACGCTCACGCCCGCCTGTTCCTCGAACACACGCAGGTGGCTCTCCGCGTCGAAGTTGTCCGTCTCGCCGTACTGCGTGGCCACGTTGCAGACGAACACCTTGGGCACCTCGGAGTCTTCGACGGCCTTACTGACGCCTCGTATGAGGAAGTTGGGCAGAATGCTCGTGTAGAGGCTGCCGGGGCCGATGACGATAATCTCGGCGCGGGCAATGGCCTCCAAGGCGGCGGGGTTGGCGAGCGCGCCGCGCGGCTCCACCCACAGGTGCGCGATGGGCTTGTTGGCGGTGCCAATGGCCGATTCGCCATGTAGGAACACCGCGTCCTCCGTCTCCGCGAACAGCGTGAGGTCCGGCTCGCGCGTGGAGGGCACAACTTCCCCCTTGATGTTCAGCAGGCGCGCCGCCGCCTGGAGCGCGTCGTGCAAGTCGCCCCGATTCTGCGCCAACGCCGTCAGCAGCAGGTTGCCCATGCTGTGCCCCTCCAACCCCTCGCCCGTCTCGAAGCGGTAGGACAACACCTCGTCCATCAGCGGCTCCGAATCGGACAGCGCGATCAGGCACTGGCGCGCGTCGCCGGGGGGCGAGACGCCGAAGTCGGAGCGCAGGCGCCCCGAGCTGCCCCCGTCGTCCGCCGCCGTTACGATAGCGGTGATGTCCTCGGTGTAGCGTTTGAGGCCGCGCAGCAGCGACGCCATGCCGGTGCCGCCGCCGATGGCCGCGATCGCCGGGCCGCCGCGCCGGCTCCGCCGCACGGAGAGATTCTCGACGACGCCGCCCCCGGCGCGCCGGTAGGTGGCCGCCGATAGGAGCGTGCGGTAGGCCTGGAATGCGCCCGCGCCGAACATCGCCAGCCCCAGCGCGCCGAACAGCACGCCCCGCCACAGCACCGGCAGCACGTTGGCCAGCGTCGCCGCGCGCCCGAAACCGATCAGGCGGTCGGCGACCTCCAGCGACAGGGCGGTCAGTTCGAGCGCCGCGAGGGTTGCGCCGAGCACGAGCAGCAGCACGCCTGCCCCGGCGAGCGCCAGCCACCGCTTCAGGCCGATGCCCGGCAGCAGCAGCACGCCGAGGCTTCGCTTCCAGTTGTCCATACGCGCTTCTTCCGCCCCCTGCACTTCACCGCTTGCGGCGCGTCCAGGCTACCGCGCCGCATCGCGCGTGAGAAGGCAACACGGATGCGCTAGCCGGGGCATTGCGCGCCCTGCCGCTCCCTACCGTTGTGCCCTCCTCCTCTCGGTAGTTCCCGCCTTCGCGGGAGCCTCCATGCGCCCATATCTCGATATGCAAAAAGGCGCCCGGCGCGGGCGAGCAGGGTGCGGCGGGGGCGCCGCTCCCCCGCCCTCCTCCCCGTGTCGTCGGGGCGGGTTTTGCGGATCGGGAAGTTGCGCGTCGAGGTTTCCGCTTACGCGGGAACTAATGAGAAGAGGCGGGAACGACGGATGGGGGCAGAGGCGCGCGCTACGCCTCGGCGGGCTGCCAGCCCCAAGGGTGAGGGCCCCATTCGAGCGGGATGAGCTCCCCTGCTCTGACGGTGTGGACGGGACGCAGCGCCTTCTCGCCGGTGAACGGATTCCCTTGCGAGTCCTGAAAGCGCCACTTGCCGTTCAGCTCCTCGATGATGGAGAGGTCGGCCTCGCGGCCCACGGCGATTGCGCCGAGGCGGTCTTGCATGCCGAGCGCCTTGGCGGGCGCTTCCGTCACCATCCGCACCGTCTGTTCCATGGTGTAG
Source organism: Dehalococcoidia bacterium (assembly GCA_021296055.1). GTDB lineage: Bacteria > Chloroflexota > Dehalococcoidia > Lucifugimonadales > Australimonadaceae > JAGWBE01. Next base: position 61,193 of record JAGWBE010000001.1, read on the forward strand.
CCGACCGCCATGAACTTGGACATGGTCTCGGTGAGGCTATGGATGGGGCCTTTGCGCCCGTTGAGCGTAAGGTCGGTGCTGATGGTGGTGGGATGGAAATCCTGCTGCGCGAGGCGGTTGGCGATGTCGAAGTTGAAGTTGCTGCGCCCGTGCGCCGGGTCGAACACCGCCCCGTTCGCCTCCGCCTCCCGCAGCTCGGGAAGCACTTTGCCGTTGGCGTCGAGGATGCCGCCGGGCATCGACGTGCACACGTGGGTGAGGATGTCCCCCTCTTCCATCTCCTGGAGCAGTGTCCGCGTCAGGTCTTGCGCGCGCTCGTCGAACCCGATGATGTCCCCCACGTGCGCCATCAAGGGCAGCTTCGCCTCCCGCGCCGCCTCCTTGGCCAGCCGGATCAGGTCGGCGCCCATCGAGAACAGCGCAGGCCCCACCAATCGCACCTTCACTCCGCGCACGTGCTCGGAGTACTGGTCGGCGAGGCGGATGGTCGCGTCGAGGTCAACATCCTCGGGGGTGTAGATCTCAGGCTTGCCCAGCGCCTGGCCGGGGATGCCAAACTTGCCGATGTTGAGCATCGAGAGCAGACGCGTCTTGGCGCTGTTGGCGACGTGGTGCAGGTAGACGCCGTAGTTCCACGCGCCCGTCGTGCCCGCGTCGAGCAGCGTGGTGACGCCCGATTGGACGCCCGCGAGGTCGGGCGGCACCGCGATCTCGTTGACGCCCGGCGTGCCCGCCCCCTGGATGAAGTGGACGTGCAGGTCAATCATGCCGGGGATGACGACACGCCCACCCACGTCGATCACGCGCGCCGCGTCCGCGTCGTCGATGGCCGCCTCGACGGCGGCGATGCGCCCGCCGCTGACGCCAATGTCCATCGCGCCGTCCAGCCCTTGGCCCGGGTCGACGACGCGCCCGCCCTTCACCACCAGGTCGTACACGGGAGCCTCCAATCTTCGCAGCGCTGATAAGGGAGCGCGCAAGTTCTACGCCCCCGGCGCGGACGGGTCAAGGCGGGGGGTGAACGGAGGGGCGGCGCTTGACTTAGGCGCGCCCGGTGTATAATCGGGCGCACATCTAGGCGCCGCGCCGCCGATGTGCGCGGGCTAGGAGCAAGGAGGCGACTTATGGGCGAAGTGCTAGGCGTAGGGTTCACCCACTACCCTCCCTTCATGGGTGGCAAGCCGGAGACGTATGCGGGCCTCCTGAAGGGCATCCTGCGCTCTCCGAACGTGCCGGAGGAGGCAAAGGATCCGAAGAACTGGCCTGCGGGGATGCAGGACGAGTGGGAGCACGAGGTGGAGCGGGCGTACGACCACCAGGAGCGCCACCGCCAGGGCTTCAAGAAGGTGCGCGCGGCCATCGACTCCTTCAAGCCGGACGCCGTCTTCATGTTCGGCGACGACCAGTACGAGAACTTCAAAGAGACGATCATCCCGCCCTTCAACATCTTCTGCGCGCCGCAGTTCCCTTCGCGCCCCTTCCGCTCGGAGCAGAACCTGTGGGGCGTCGACCCGGAGGAGACGATCTCCTACGCGGGCGCGGCGGACCTGGCGAAGGAGGTGGCCAACGGCTTCGCCGAGCGCCACTACCCCATCCCCTATTCCTACACGCCGCAGACGCTCCATTTCGAGCGCGGCCTTAGCCACGCCTTCGTCAACGGCCTGACCTACCTCGACTGGGATCACGACAACCCGTGGACGTACCCCACCATCCCGGTGGCGGTGAACTGCTATGGGCAGTACGTCATCTCCAACCGGGGCGGCTCCGCCAACATCCAGGACACGCGGACGGACGCGGAGAAGGACCCGCTGATGGACTACCCGGGCCCCCACGGGCCGTCGCCCAAGGCGTGCTTCACGGTGGGCGAGATTCTGATGGACATCCTCCAGGAGCGCCCAGGCCGCTACGCCATTATGGCGTCCTCCGGCTGGTCGCACGCCTTCCTGACGACGAAGCACAACTGGCTCTACCCCGACCGCGAGTTCGACCGCGCGCGCTTCGAGGAGCTGAAGAACGGCGAGCAGCGCAACTGGGCGAACCTGACCAGCGACGAGATCGACGACGCGGGCGACGGCGAGTTCAAGAACTGGATCTGCCTCGCCGGCGCCATGAAGGACCGCACGCCGAAGATCATCGACTACATCGAGACGTGGATCTTCAACTCCGAGAAGTGTTTCGCGGTCTTCGAGCCGAACGGTCACTAGGCCGGACATCGGCAACAGCGAACGCAAGGGGCCGGCGCAGTCAGTGCGCCGGCCCCTTCGCTTATGCCCTTATTTCACCCTCCGAGGCGGGAACGGCGGAAAGAGGCGAGACGCCTATTGACACCGGAGCTCCTTCTATGTACGCTGCCTGTTTGTTCGTACATACGAACAAAATAAGTTGATGAATACATAGGGAGAAAAGAAGATGAGCGGAATGAGCATATTCGCGGGGCGGACGCGCCTGAGCGTCTGGGCGCTGCTGGCCGTCGCGGCGGCGGCGCTGCTCGGCGCGTGCGGCGGAGACGGCGACGAGACGCTCACGGTGTACTCAGGGCGCAGCGAGACGCTGGTGCAGCCGGTAATCGACCAGTTCACCGACGCGACGGGCATCGAGGTGGCAGTGAAGTACGGCGGGACGGCGGAGCTCGCCGCTACGCTCCTAGAAGAAGGCGACCGCACTCCGGCGGACGTCTTCTACGCGCAAGACCCCGGCGGGATCGGCTCGGTGGAGTCGCTGCTGGGCCAGCTCGATTCGTCCACGCTGGCGCGCGTTCCCGAGTGGGCGCGCTCGCCCGACGGCCTGTGGACGGGCGTATCGGGCCGCGCCCGCGTGCTCGTCTACAATCCCGAGCGGGTGAGCGAGGCGGAGCTGCCCCGCACGATAGAAGAACTGACTGACCCCAAGTGGCGCGGCCGGGTGGGCTGGGCGCCCACCAACGGCTCCTTCCTCACGATGGTTACGGGCATGCGCGCCGTCTGGGGCGAAGAGCGCACGCGCGCTTGGGTCGAGGGCATGGTGGCCAACGACACTGCCGTCTACCCCAAGAACACCCCCCAAGTGGCGGCGACCGGCGCGGGCGAGATTGACATCGGCCTCGTGAACCACTACTACCTTTACCGTTTCGTCGCCGAGGAGGGCGAGGACTTCCCCGCGCGCAACTATCACCTGCCCGGCGGCGGGCCAGGGTCGCTGGTGATGGTGTCGGGCGTCGGCGTCTTGGAGGCGTCGGATAACAAGGAGTTGGCGCAGCAGTTCATCAACTTTCTACTATCCACGGTGGCGCAGCAGTACTTCGCCAGCCAGACCTACGAGTACCCGTTGGTGGAGGGCGTGAACGTGAGCCGGCTGCTGACGCCGTTGGACGAGATTGAGCAGCCGCAGATTCGCCTCGCCGACCTCTCCGACCTGGCCGGAGCGCAAGACCTGCTACGGGCGGCGGGCGCCCTGCCCTAGCGGCGCCCCCGCCCGCCATCCGCGCCCTCTCTCCGTCGTTTCCGCCTTCACGGGGACGGCGGAGCGTGGGCGTGGGTATCATGGGGCGGGCGCCCTGCCCTAGCCGCCTATGGCCAATCTGATCTCGCGCTCGCAACGCCCGCCGCTGTTCGTCGCCGTGCCAGCGGCATTGATTGGGCTGCTGCTCTTGCTGCCGCCCATCTACCTCGTCGTCCGCACCTTCGACGCGGGAACGGCGGTGTTCGACCTGCTGCTCACCGCGCGGACGGGCGGGATTCTGCTGCGCACGCTGCTGCTGATGGCGATCGTCACGGCGGCGTCCGTCGCCATCGGCGCGCCGCTGGCGTGGTTGCTGGAGCGGACGGACCTACCGATGCGCCGCGTGTTAGGCGTGCTGGCGGCGCTGCCGCTGGTGATGCCCAGCTACGTCTACGCGCTCATCGTCGTGTTGGCGCTGGGGCCGCGCGGCATGCTGCAAGGCTGGCTGGAGCCGCTCGGCGTCGAGCGGCTGCCGGAGGTGTTCGGACTGCCCGGCGCCGCCTTCACCATCACCCTGCTCAGCTACCCCTACGTGCTCCTGCCGGTGCGCGCGAGCCTGGCGCGGATGGACCCGGCGTTCGAGGAGGCGGCGCGCAGCCTGGGGCGGTCGGCGGTGGGCACGTACCTCCAGGTGACGGCGCCGTTGCTGCGTCCGGCCATCGTGGCCGGGGCGCTGCTTGCGGCGCTCTACACGCTCAGCGACTTCGGCGCCGTGTCGCTCCTGCGCTACCACACCTTCACATGGTCGATCTTCATCCAGTACGGCTCCGCGTTCGACCGGACGCTTGCGGCGGGATTATCGCTCGCGCTGATGCTGCTGGCGCTCGCGCTGGTGGCGATGGAGGCGTCGAGCCGAGGCGGCGGGCGCTACTACCGCTCGACGCCGGGCGCGGCGCGTCGAGCGCGGCGGATAGCGCTCGGCAAGTGGAAGTGGCCTGCGGCGGCGTTCGCGTGGGGCGTAGTGGCGGTCGCCCTCGCCGCGCCCCTGGCGGTGCTGGGCTACTGGGTCGCTCGCGGCGTGAGCGCGGGCGAGCCGTTGGACGTGCTATGGACGGCGGGGCGCAACTCGCTCTACGCCTCGGGGTTGGCCGCGCTCGCTGCGGCGATGGCGGCAGTGCCCGTAGCGCTGCTCTCCGTGCGCTACTCTGGTTGGGCGGGCATCGTCCTCGACCGCCTGACTTACGTGGGATTCGCACTGCCGGGGATCGCCGTGGCGCTCGCGTTCGTCTTCTTCGCCACCGCCTACGCGGGCTTCCTCTATCAGTCGATGCCCTTGCTGGTGCTGGCCTACCTGGTGCTGTTCCTGCCCGCGGCGGCGGGAGCGGCGCAGGCATCGCTGCGCCAGGTGAGCCCGCGCTTGGAGGAGGCGGCGCGGAGTTTAGGCCGAACGCCGTGGCAAGCGTTCGCGGCGGTTACGCTGCCCTTGCTGGGGCGCGGCGTGCTGGCCGGGGCGACGCTCGTTTTCCTGCTGTCGATGAAGGAGCTGCCCGCGACACTTATCTTGAGCCCCATCGGCTTCAAGACGCTCGCCTCGGCGGTGTGGTCGGCGGCGGAGGAGGCGTTCTTCGCCCGCGCCGCCGCGCCCGCCTTGCTCCTCGTCGTCGCCGCTTCCCTGCCCCTCGCCTACCTCAGCTTTCGCCAGGAGCGGGAGGAGTAAGGGTGTCGCGCGTTACGCGTTAAAAGTGTAGGGACAGGTTTGAAACCTGTCCCTACGGGGTCTGTGAGGCCGGGGTTGCCCCCTTCCGTTCACCTTGAGGGTGGCGACGACTAGCCCAGGTCGTAGCGGTCGAGGTTCATCACCTTGTCCCACGCGCTCACGAAGTCGCGCACGAACGTCCCCTGCGCGTCGTCGCAGCCGTAGACCTCCGCCAGCGCCCGGAGCTCCGAGTTGGAGCCGAACGCCAAGTCCACTCTGGTGGCCGTCCACTTCACCTCGCCCGTCCGGCGGTCGCGCCCCTCGAACGCGTCCTCGGCGCCGGACGACGCGCTCCACTCCGTGTCCATGTCCAGCAGGTTCACGAAGAAGTCGTTCGTCAGCGCGCCCGGCCGGTCGGTGAAGACGCCGTGCTGCGACTGCCCGGTGTTCGCGTTCAAGACGCGCAGGCCGCCGAGCAGCGCGGTCATCTCCGGCGCCGTCAGCGTCAGCATGTACGCCCGCTCGACCAGCAACTCTTCCGGCCTGCCCGCCTGCCCCGCCTGGACGTAGTTGCGGAACCCGTCCGCCTTCGGCTCCAGCACCGCGAACGACTCCTCGTCCGTCCACTCCTCCGAGGCGTCGGTGCGCCCCGGCGTGAACGGAACTTGCACGTCGTGGCCGCCGTTGCGCGCGGCCTGCTCCACGCCCGAGCATCCCGCCAGGACGATGAGGTCGGCCAGCGACACCCGCTTCCCGCCGCTCTGCGCGCCGTTGAACTCCGCCTGGATCTGCTCCAGCGTCCGCAGCGCCGTGCTGAGTGCCGCCGGGTCGTTCACTTCCCAGTCCTTCTGCGGCGCGAGGCGAACGCGCGCGCCATTGGCGCCGCCGCGCTTGTCCGTGCCCCGGAACGACGACGACGACGCCCACGCCGTCGCCACCAGCTGCGAGACCGACAGCCCCGACGCCAGAATCTTCGCCTTCAGGTCGGCGACGTCCTGCGCCCCGATCAACTCGTGGTTGACCTCAGGGACGGGGTCTTGCCACAACTGCGGCTCCGACGGAACCAGTGGCCCGACGTAGCGGCTGCGCGGCCCCATGTCGCGGTGAATCAGCTTGAACCACGCCCTGGCGAACGCGTCCTCGAACGCCGCCTGATCCTCTAGGAACCGCTTCGCGATGGACGCGTAGTTCCCGTCCATCCGCAGCGACAGGTCGGTCGTCAGCATCATCGGAGCGTGCTTCTTCGACGGGTCGTGCGCGTCCGGCACCGTCGCCACCGACGCCGCGTTCGCGGGCGCGTACTGCGACTTGCCGGCGGGGCTCTTCGTCAACTCCCACTCGTGGCCGTGCAGGTTCTCGAAGAAGTTGTTGTCCCACTTCACCGGGTCGTTCGTCCAGGCGCCCTCCAGCCCGCTCGTCACCGTCTCGCTCCCCTTGCCGCTGCCGTACTTGTTCCGCCAGCCCAGGCCCTGCTCCTCGATGCCCGCGCCTTCCGGCTCGGGGCCAACGTTCTCCTCGGCGACGGCGCCGTGCGCCTTGCCGAACGTGTGTCCGCCGGCAATCAGCGCCACCGTCTCCTCGTCGTTCATCGCCATGCGCTTGAAGGTGTTGCGGATGTAGTTCGCCGCCAGCGCCGGGTCGGGGTTCCCGTTCGGCCCCTCCGGGTTCACGTAGATCAGCCCCATGTGGTCGGCGCCGAGCGGCCCCTTGAGCTCGCCGTCACTGGTGTGCCGCTCGTCCCCCAGCCACGTCTCCTCCGACCCCCAGTCCGTGTCGTCCGGCTCCCATACGTCCGGGCGCCCGAACGCGAACCCGAACGTCTTGAATCCCATCGACTCCAGCGCGCAGTTCCCCGCGAAGATGATGAGGTCGGCCCACGACAGCTTCCGCCCGTACTTCTGCTTGATCGGCCACAGCAGCCGTCGCGCCTTGTCCAGGTTCCCGTTGTCCGGCCAGCTGTTCAGCGGCGCGAACCGCTGGTGCCCCGACCCGCCGCCGCCGCGCCCGTCGCTGATGCGGTATGTCCCCGCCGCGTGCCACGTCATCCGGATGAACAGCGGCCCGTAGTGTCCGTAGTCCGCCGGCCACCACTCCTGCGACGTGGTCATCACCTCCTCGATGTCCTTCTTCAACGCCTCGACGTCCAGCGTCTTCACCGCCTCGGCGTAGTCGAAGTCCTTGTCCATCGGATCCGACTGAGGGGAGTTCCGGCGCAGCGCCTGCAGGCTCAGCTGATTCGGCCACCAGTACTGGTTGGTAGTCATGTCGTCCCTCCGCTCTCGTCTTCCGGTTGCGGCGCAGCCTTACGGCGGCTGCGCAGCGCTAGCATAGCACCGATTGTCAACTCCAACGCAAGCCTCGCCGATGCCCGCGCTAGGCCCCCCTATGCTTTCAGGAAGTTGGCGATCACCCGATCGTGCTCTTCGGGGTGCTCCCACTGCGGCCAGTGGGCCGCGTCGAGCATGCAGTAGTACGCCGCGCCGGGGATGATGCCGGCGATGCGCTCCCCCACATCCGGCCCCGAGCCCGGATTCTTGTCGCTCCAGAACACCAACGTCGGGTGGGAGATGGTCTTGAGGTCGTCCTCGGTCAGGTACTGGTTGCGGTCTTTGCCGATGCCCAGGCCGTTGGCGACCACCTTGCGGAGCGCCGCATTCACGTCCGGGCGCGTGTAGAGCGCGTAGCGAAGGTCGACCAACTCGTCGGTGACGCGGTCGGGCGCGGCCATCAGCCACTCGAGGCGGCGGCGGATCGTCTCCTTGCTCGGGCTTTCAAGCGCCGCGAGGGAGCGCTGCGTGAGCGCGTCGGAGCCGCCGGCCATGTCGATCTTGACGACGCCCGGCTCCCACCGCACTCCGGCGGTGGTGTTGAGGATGATCTTGCCGACGCGGTCGGGGTAGCGCAGCGCGGTGCTCATCGCCACCCAGCCGCCGAGCGACTCGCCCTCGATGTGCGCCTTCTCCACTCCCATCTGATCGAGCAAATCGACGATCTGATCGGAGAACTGCAGGCAGTACTTCTCCTCGTCGAACGGCTCGGGCTTACCGGAGAAGCCGTGCCAGAGCAGGTCGATAGAGAGGACGCGGAAGCCCTCGGCGGCGAGGGGCAGCACGTTGCGGGCGTAGGCTTCGGCATGGCCGCCGACGCCGTGGATGAGGACGAGCGCCTCGCCCTCTCCAGCCTCGATGGCGCGAGTGACGTGCTTGCCTTTGTCGTAGAGCCTGACTTCGGCGCCGATCAGTTCGTTCCAGATGCTGGTCATAGAACCTCTCTTGCGTGATGGGATGACGACGCGAGTGTTTCACGCACGCCGGAGGAGCGTCAAGCGCGAGGCGCTAGCCTTGCCGGTTCGAGCGGCGGGCGCCGCGGAGCGCCACGATGAGGGGCGCGAGCACCAGCCACAGGGCGATGGTGACGGTCATAGCGTCGCCGTAGGAAAGGGTGGGGACGCCGAGGCGCGGCGCGAGCATGCCCCAGAACATCATCAGCATCCACGAGCTGAGGAAGAAGCCGCCGCCCGCGACGGGGATGGCGAAGATAGCCGCACAGCCCACGGCTAGGGAGCCTCCGAGCAAGCAGCGAGCGCGGTCATTCCCGCCGCTGGGCTAACCGCCGGCCACGCGCCCATCCGCAGCATTCGTTAGGCCAGGCCCACGTGCGTTTCGACGCGCGATAGGGCGCGGTCTACGATGTCCACGATCTGGTCGAGGTCGTCCTTGGTGACGGTGAGCGGCGGGGTGAGGAAGAAGCGGTCGGTTACGCGGGCGAAGAGGCCGAGCTCGGCCATCGTGTTGTTCAGCAGTTTGACCGCCTCGGGGTTAGTCACCAACGGCGTGCCGTCGTCGGGGTCGGCGACGAGCTCGAGGCCGCACATCAGTCCGAGGCCGCGCGCCTCAGCCACGGCAGGGTGGCGGTCGGCGAGGGCATTGAGGGAGTCGAGGAGATAGGCGCCCATGCGCTCGGAGTTCTCAATCAGTCCCTCACGCTCCATGATGTCGAGGTTGACGAGGCCCGCCGCGCCGCCTGCGGGGTGGCCGCCGTAGGTGAAGCCATGACGGAAGGCGGCGTCGGGCGTCTTGAACGACTCGAACACGCGGTCGCTGGCGATGCACGCGCCGACGGGGAAATAGCCGCTGGTGATGCCCTTGGCGACGGTCATCAGGTCGGGGCGCCCCTCCGGCCAGTGCTCCATCCCGAACCACCGCCCTGTGCGCCCGAAGCCGGTGATCACCTCGTCGGCGATGAGCAGCACGCCGTGGCGGTCGCAGATGCGCCGCAGCTCGGGCCAATACTCGGCAGGCGGCACGGCGACGCCGGCGGAGAAGGAGATAGGCTCGGCGATGACGGCGGCGAAGGTCTCGGGGCCTTCGGCCAGCATGATGTCCTCGACCGCGCGGGCGCAGCTCAGCGCGAACTCGGCCGGGCTCTCCTTCATCCCCCCAGGCGCGTAGTAGAGGGGCTGCGGGGCGATGCGCGTGGTGTCGGGCAGAATGGGGGCGAAGCGGTCGCCGTCAGCGTAGTGAGACGACGTTACGCTCAGCGCGCCGCGCGAGATGCCGTGGTACGAGTCGCGGCGGGCGATGAACTTGGCGCGCTGCGGTTCGCCGTTGTTGGCGTGGTACTGGTAGGCGACCTTGAGCGCCGTCTCCACGGCCTCCGCGCCGCCGCTGGTGAAGTAGAGGTGGTCGAGGCCGGGCGGCGTGAGCGAGGCCACCTTGGCGGCCAGCGCGATGACCTGGGGGGAGGCGAAGTGGAAGGTGCTGGCGTAGTGGAGCGTGGCGAGCTGGTCGCGCACGGCGTCGGCAATCTCGGTGCGCCCGTGGCCGACGTTCACCAGCACGAGGCCGGCGGCGCCGTCGAACATCCAGTTGCCGTAGGCGTCGCGAATCTTGACGCCCTTGCCCTCCACGGCGATGGGCACGCCGTCCTCCGCCAGGTTGCTCCACGCCTGGGTAGGCAGCCAGTAATGGTCGAGGGCTTGGCGCTCCATCGCCTGGGCGGCGGTCTGCTGTGCGGTCATAGAGGGGCCTCCTGATGTTGGGGGCGATGATACCGCAGCGGAGGCCGGGCGCGCGCGTCAGCGGCCTTGAATCGTGACGCGCTGGGCGACGAGCTGCGCGATGACGGCGACGACGACGGTGAGGATGGTGATGATTACGCCGACGACGGCGGCGGCTTCTAGGCTCTCGTCGCGGATGAGGTCGAGCTGGAGCAGGGAGAGGGGGCGGTTGGCGCTGCCCGCAAGCAAGACAATGCGGCTGATGTCGCGAACCGCGCTGACGAACGTGACCATCGCGACGGCGACGATGGTCGGCGCCATAATCGGCAGCAGCACGCGCCTATAGGCGTAGAGCCACGAACCGCCGGAGATGCGCGCCGCCTCCTCCACGTCCGCGCCGATCTGCAAGAAGGTGGCGCGGAACATCTGCACGCCGACGGTGATGGCGCCGAGGGTCACGGCGATGACCAGCACGAAGGTGCTGGTGTGCAAGGGGCGGAATATGGGAATGGAGATCACCATCCACAGCATTCCCAAACCAAGCAGCACGCCCGGCAACGCCCAGGGCAGCCAGGAGATGAAGTCGAGGGTCATGCGGAAGCGGAAGCGCGTCCGCACGACGACGTAGGCGACGAGAGAGAACCAGACGGCGGCCAGCAGGGCGGCGCTGCCCCCCAAGACCAGTGTGTTGCGCATGGAGCCGATAAAGATAGGGTCGGTGAGGACGCGGTCCCAGTGGTGCAGCGTGAACGTCCCGTTAGGCAGGCCGAAGAAGCCGAAAAGCTTCATAAAGGTGCCCGTTATCAGGAAGGCGAGGGGCAGCACGGTGGCCATTGCGATGAAGAACATCACGACGCCGAACGTAGGCCAGCGCCAGCCGCCCAGGCGCGTGCGGTTGACCTGATAGCGTCCGGTTACGGTGGCGTAGTTGCGCCGGCCGATGAAGCGGTACTGTAAGAGGACGAAGGGGATCATAACGGCGAGGATGAGGATGCTCAGCGCGGCGGCGCGTCCCGGGTAGGCGGGGTCGAGCTTGACGAACTTCCAAATCATCGTGCTGAAGACGTCCACGCCCGCCCGGCCGCCCAGCGCCAGCTCGATCTCGAAGGCTTGCAGGGAGATGACGGCGGACATCAACGTCACGACCAGGATTGCAGGCAGCATGATGGGCACGACGACGCGCCACACTGTGCTAAACACGCTCGCGCCGGAGATGCGCGAAGCCTCTTCAAGGGCGGAGTCCATATTGCGGAACGCGGGCGCCAACAAGACGACCTTGATGGCGATGGAGCCGGTCAACAGGTGCACCCAGACGATGCCCCACCACGAGTAAATGTTGAAGAGCGGGCCGTTCACGAACGGCAAGCGCATCGCCAACTCGTTCAGGTAGCCGTAGGAGGGATGGAGCAGCAGCACCCAGCCAAGCAGCACCGGCAGCGTGGGCATGAAGAAGACCATCCAGAAACCGAACTCCAGCCAGCGGCGGCCGGGCAGATCGGTGCGGGTGATGAGCCACACGAAGATGATGGCCACCGCTACAGCTATGGCCTGGCGCGTGATGGTGAGCGTGAGCGTGTTGATGAGCGACTGGCGGATGCCGGGGCTGGTGAACGCGGCCTTCCAGCCCTCGAGGCTGAATTGGGCGCGCGCGCCGATGGTCTCCGCCTCGTAGAAGCTGTTGAAGAAGATGAGGACGATGGGGGTGAGCACCAAGAAGGCGACAAGCAGCAGCAGGGCGTAGAAGAGGAACGCCCGTCCGTTGAGCCTAGAGGCGAAGGGAGGCGGGCGCTCGGAGGCGGCGGCTACTGCGGCCATAGGGTCAGGTGCTCCCTGGGAAAGCCGAGGACGACGGGGCTGCCCTCCTCCCACCTGACGGTGCGGGGCGCCTGCAACAGCACGTGCTGGTCTTCGCCCAAGTCGATGCGGCACTCGTAGGAGTCGCCCATGAACAGCAGCGCCTCGATGCGTCCCTCGATGGCGTTCGGTCCAAGCGCGCCACCCGCCGCGCCCGGCGTGACGGTGACCACCTCAGGGCGGATAGCGACGGACACGGGGCGCCCCGCCTCCAGCGTCTCGCCCTCGCAAGCGCAGTGGAGCACCGGCTCGCCGGCGGCGTGGAGACGAACTGCGGCGGTCGCGCCATCGTGCGAGTCCACCGCGCCAGGCAGCACGACGACGCGGCCAAGGAAGTCGCGCACGAAGGGACTGGCGGGCGCGGTGTACACCTCGTCGGGCGGGCCCAGCTGCTCCACGTTGCCCAGGTTCATCACGGCGAGGCGGTCGGACAGGCTAAGCGCCTCGATCTGGTCGTGCGTCACGAGCAGCACGGAGATGCCGAGTTCGCGCTGGAGTATCTTGAGTTCAACGCGCATCTGCTCGCGCAGGCGGGCGTCGAGGTTGCTGAACGGCTCGTCCAGCAACAGCAGGCGCGGTTCGTAGACGAGAGCGCGGGCGACGGCGACACGCTGCTGTTGGCCGCCGCTCAGCAGCGGGCCGGGGCGCTCCTCGAGGCCCTGGAGGCCGACGAGTTCGAGGGCGCGGAGGACGCGCTCGCGTATCTCGACGCGGGGGATGCGGCGGGCGCGCAGAGGATAGGCGACGTTCTCAAAGACCGTCATATGGGGCCAGACGGCGTAGGACTGGAAAACCATGCCCATATCGCGCTTGTGGGGCGGCACGCTGATGCGCCGCGCGACGCTGACGATGGGGCGGCCCGCGAAGACGATCTCGCCCGCGTCCGGCTCCTCGAAGCCCGCCAGCAGGCGCAGCGTCGTGGTCTTGCCGCACCCGCTGGGGCCGAGCAGGGTGAAGACTTCGCCCCCATGGATGTCCAGGTCCATCGAGGCGACGGCGCGAACCGAGCCGAAGGACTTGCTCACCCCCCGCAGTTGGAGGACGGCTCCGTTCTGGTCGGCGCGCTCCGAGGCGTTGGCCGGTGCGCTTTCCAAACTCTCCCCTTCCCTGCCCTCTTCAGCCTATCGCGGGGCGGGCCGGGGCCTCCGGGGGGGCCCGGGGGGGGGAACGGCTACCTGCCGGCGAGCTCCTCTTCGGCGATGGTGCGCGTGGGCAGCAGGCAGCAAACGAAGTAGTTGGCTTCCTCGGTGGAGAAGTCGAACCACTCGACTTCGGGGTTGGGCATGCGCTCGGCGTTGCCCAGGGGCACGTCGAGGCGCCGCGAGTTCTCGCGGCCCTTCTCCGCCCACTGCGTCTGGCCGTCCACAGTCAGGAACCAGTTGGCCATCAGTTGGGCGGCGTTGGGGTGCGGCGCGTTGACCGGGATGGAGACGAAGTTGGAGCCGCCCTGGAATCGCCCGTCCGGCGGCTCGATCCGCACAATGGTCGTACCCAGGCCCTGGTCTTGGAACTCCTTGAGCACCGGGCGCGTCACGCCGATGCCGATGGGGCAGTTGTCCGTCCGCACCATCTCCGTAACCATCTCTTGGGTGGCGCCGAAGATCTGCGGTTCCTGGACGCTCAGCAGGTCGCGGAGGAACTGCTCGCCCTGCGATTGCAGCAGGAAGGCGGCCATGAACTGAGGCGTGCCGCCCAAGCGCGGGTCAACCCAGCACACCTTGCCCTTGTACTCGGGCTTGAGCAGGTCCGCCAGGGAGGTGAAGCTGTCCACCGGGGTCAGGTCGTCGCGGACGAAGGCCGTCTCGGCGATGAACACGTGGAAGGCGAACAGGTGCTTGCCCGCGGCGTCGAGGAAGTTCGTGTCGAAGGAGCCGCCGAGCCACTTGGAGTCGTCCAGCACTTCGGGGTCGAAGATGACGTCGTGGAGGTCCAGCAGGTGGTTCTCCGTGGCGTAGGAGCCGAGGAGGTAGGTGGCGCCGGTGGCGAGGATGTCCCACTCCCAAACGTCGTTCTCCCACTCCGATTGCAGCCTGGCGTTGGCCTCGCTGCCGGCGAGGGCGACGTACTCTACGTCGATGCCGGGGTAGCGCTCCTCGAAGACGAGCCACGCGTCGCGGCGGAAGTCGCTGGGGTGGCCGCCGATGCGCACCGTGCCCTCCTCCTGCGCCTTCGCGTAGAGGTCGTCCAGGCGCTGCTTGACGGGGTCCACCGGCGGCGGCACGGGCGTGGGGGTGGCGGTGGGCGGAGCCGTGGTCGGAGTGGGCGTCGGCGTCGGGTCGCCGCCGCACGCGACGGCTACGGCGGCGAGCGCCATTGCCGCCACGAGAAGCAGCGACAGGCGGATAGTCTTGCGGATAGTGATCATTGGCCTCCCCCCTTGGGATAGAGCAGGATGTTGTCGCCGTTCACTTCGACCTCGTACACCGTCGTCCAGCTGCCACGCTGATTCAGGCAGCGCCCGGTGCGCAGGTCGAAGATCCAGCCGTGAACTGGGCACTTGATGTTCTTGCCGAAGAGCAGCCCCTCGCCTAGGTCGCCCTCTTCGTGCGGACAAACGCGGTCGACGGCGCGCAGGGCGCCGTCCACGTTCAGGAGTACAATCTCGCGCCCGCCGACGTTGACGATGGCGAGGTCATCGTCCTCGTCCCTCAGTTCCTTGGGGTACGGAACGGTCAGCGGCTCTTGCGTTCGGTTCGTGGTCACGCCGGTTGCGGCCTCCGTGATCAGGGCTAGGCCTTGGCGAGGCGGTGGAGCGTCTCGTCCTTCTCAAGGCCGTTGAGGAGCCAGCCGACCGGGACGCAGAAGCGGCTCTCCAACAGCAGGTCGTAGACGGCGTCGCTCGCCTTGCGCTCGTCGATGCCATAGGCGCCGACGCGCCCCTTAAACACGCTGTGCAGCCCTTTGCCGTCGTCCCAGTCGACGCTTCGGAAGTCGGACACCAGCGCGCGGGCAAACTCGCGCTGCTCGCCGTCAAGGGCGGCGGCGTTGGGCGCAACGTCGTCCTGCGCCGGCATGAACGACCAGTTCTCCTGCGCCGTCCCCGCCTCCATGTCGCATTCGATCAACTCGCCGTCCATCACGCAGTGGCTGGGCACAATCATCTGCGAACCGGTGCGCTTGCCTCCCTCGCAGTCACGGAAGGTGTACGAGCCTTCCTCGACGCCGAACACGGTGATGCGCGCCGGGTAGCCGGGCGTCAGGCTGCCGATCATGTGGTCGAGGCCCTGCGCCTTGGCCGGGTTGATGGTGACACGCTCCACTACGTCCTTCAGCGTCATGCCGAAGTTCATGAAGAGCGACATCACATGGGCCAAGGAGTGCGTCGGGCCGGTGATGTTCACGCCCTGGAGGTCGGAGCTGATGACGTCGGTGACGACGCCCTGGTTCAGCAGCCGGTCGTAGGCGTCGAAGCCGAAGTTCAGGCCGCCGAAGCCCACGTCGAACAGCACGCCCCGCTTCTTGGCGGCCATCACCTCCGGGTAGACCGTGCCGCGGTCGTCGAGCAGGTTGCCCCAGTTGCCTGTGTAGACGTGGGTGACGATGTCGCCGGGACGCAGCATATCGATCACTTCGCGAGTGATGATGGTCATGTGTTTGGGCTGGTTGCCGAAGTCGCCGATGTCGCCCACGTGCATGTAGATGGGCACGCCCGTGGCCTCGGATATCTGCTGCGCCGCCGCGACGGGCGTGAACCCCAGCCGCGTGATGGCGGCGGACTTCACCATCTTCACCCGGTCGCGGTTGCGCCCGATTACGTCCTTCCACTCCTCCAGCGGTATCTCCAAGACGTTGTTCGTCTCCACGTCGAGGATGGCGCGCGCGCCGGTGTAGATGCCTGCCGCGTTGTACATCACGAACGCGAAGATGTCCGTCTTGCAGCGCCCCTCCCAGTAGCTGCGGCAGTCGTCGTAGGTCCACGCGCCCGCGCCGCCGGCGTCGAGCATCGTGGGCACCCCCTGCATCACGCCGATGGTGTCCGGGTGCGAGAAGGCAAGGTGGCTGTAGGCGTGGACGTGCATGTCGAACCAGCCGGGCGTGACGTACTGCCCGGACGCGTCGAGTACGCGCTTCGCCTGCGTTGCGTCCACCTGCTCGCCCACTGCGGCAATCTTGCCGTCGGCGACGGCGACGTTGGTGATGCGGTCCACGCCGCGGGCAGGGTCGAGAACGTGGCCTCCGGTGATGACGAGGTCGTACTGCATGACTGCCTCCCACGCGGCGCGGCGGATGGGCCGCTTGGCCGCGAACGGTCGCAAGGTTGCGACACTCTAGACGTGCAGAACGGCGCGCGTCAATACGCACGCGCGTGCCCGCGACGGCGGAAATCGGCGCGAGCCGCCAGCCTGGCGGCGAAATTGGCGCGCATAGCACGCGAAGACGCGCCATAAGCGTTTGACCGCTCCCCGAGCCGGGCGTACATTGGCGTAAGCCCAGGCCCCGTCGAAGGAGGCGGCCATGAAGTACGACATCGTGATCGAGGGCGCACGGGTCATCGACCCGGCGCAGAACATCGACCGCGTCACCAACGTAGCCGTCGCCGACGGCAAGATCGCGGCAGTGGGCGACGAGATCGACGCGGCGGACGCGGCGCGGCGAATCGACGCGTCGGGGAAGTTCCTCTCGCCCGGCTGGATCGACATGCACGTGCATACCTACAGCCATCTTGCCTTCTCGCATCCGGACACCATCGGCGTGTTGCACGGCGTTACGACGGTGGTCGACGCAGGCGGCGCGGGCGCGTGGACCTACGACGACTGCCGCCGCTACTGGGAGGGACGCACGAAGACCGACATCTACGCGCTGCCGCTCTACAACGCCGCGGGCATCTACCTGGGCGACCGGGGCGTGCTCGACCAGGAGCCGAACCAATCGCTCCAGGTGCCCTTGGACGACTGGCTCGACATGGTGGACAGGAACCGCGACCGCGTGCGGATGATCAAGTCGGCCACGGTTACGCGCCTGGGCTTCCGCCCGGTCGAGGCCGCGCGCGCCATCGCCGACAAGGTCGGCCTGCCGATGTACATGCACATCGGCGACCAACGCGGCGAATCGGGCTTCCGTGACGTGCTGCGCTCGCCCGGCCCCATCATCACCAAGGAAGTGCTGGACACGATGCGCCCCGGCGACTGTGTTACCCACACCTACACGGGCAACCGCGGCGGCCTGCTGGGCGAGGACGGCGAGGTGCTGCCGGAGCTATACGCCGCCCGCAAGCGGGGCGTGTGGCTCGACGTGGGCTACGGCGGTTTGAACTTCGATTGGGCGGTGTTCGACAAGCTGCTGGCGGCGGACGTGGTTACGGACGCCATCGACACCGACCTGCAAGGCGTGAACGTGACCGGCCCCGTCCATTCCCTGGCGCACGTGATGTCCATCTTCCTGAATCACGGCCTCACTGTGTCCGAGCTGGTGGAGCGCGTGACGATCAACCCCGCGCGCATCCTGCGCCTCGAGGACAGGATGGGCAGCTTGACGCCGGGCTACCCGGCGCGCGCCACCGTGTTCGACATCGAGGAAGGAGAGTACGAATTCCGCGACCACAAGGGCGTCAAGCGCACGGGCAGCAGGATGATTGCGCCCGCCTTCTGCGTGATGGACGGCGAAGTGATTGAGTCGGACTTCGAGCCGTCGCTCGAACAGTCGAACTGGTCGTTCATGCCGCTGATGGCGGACGACGACCTGTCTATGTTGGAGGGGCGCTTGGACGAGGAGCAGCGGGAGTTCGCCCGCGCGCTGGGCCGCGACTACGCGGACGTAGCGTGGGACGAGGGCCACGACCTGCACAAAGCGTTCAAGCGGCGCGTTACGGCGATGGGCATCGATGAGGTCCACGCTGTGGACGGGGTGTTCGACCTCTTTATGGAGAACCGCTTCCTCGTTCCCGTAGGCTGGCTGCTCAAGACCTTCGACAAGGAGACGGCGGTCGAGCGCCTGCTGTCGGCGTAAGCCCGCGCGGGGGGCGACGGTATAGAGCCGTTTGTCCTGAGGGCAATCGAAGGGCGAACGCCCCCTACCCGCCCGTCCCGCGCTCGCGGGCGTCGCGCAGCACGGCGAACTTGGCGCGCAGCACAACGATCGCCGCCATTCCGACGACGCTCAGCGCCGCGATGCCCACGCGCGGCCCCAGCGCTTCGGCCAGGAGCCCCACCACTGTCATGCCGAACGGCCCCATGCCGATGGCCAGGGCCAATGCGCCCATTGCCCTGCCCCGCAGCTCCGCCGGAACCACCTCAAGCACCAGCAGCGGCTGCATGATGCCGAAGCACACAAGCCCCACGCCCGCGATCAGCAGCATCCCCACCGAGAGCGGATACCAGGGCGACAAGGCGAACCCTAGCGCCGCCGCGTGGAAGAGCAGCGTGCCCAGCGAGTAGACCGATCCACGCCGCGTCGGATTGAACGACGCCAGCAGAATAGCGCCGACCAGCGCGCCCGCGCCGAGCCCTCCCGCCAGCGCGCCGAACAGCACCTCCGACGCTCCTAACTCGTCCCGCGCCATCACCGGTATCTGCGTGCTGATGGGCCAACCGAACAGATTGAAACTCCCCGTGACCAGCACCGCCGCCAGGATAGGACGACGTCTCCGCGTCACCGCCACTGCCTCCGCGATGGCGTTGAACGGATTCGCCCGGCGGCCGGCCGGGCGGTCAGTTCGAGCCGTCAGCACCAGCGCGATAGCCAGCGCGCTCAGTAGCGCGATGCCGGCGTAGGCGCCGCCGAACCCGATCCAACGAATCAGCGCCGTGCCGATGAGCGGCCCGGTGAGGTTGCTGCTGATGAGCAATCCCGTGTCCAAGGCCATCGCGTTGGTCAAGGAGCGCTCCTCGAAGAGCGACGCGAGGTAGGCGCGTCGCGCCGTGTAATCCAGCGCCCATGCCGTGCCCGTCACGCCGATGGCGGCGAAGGCGTGCCACGGCGCGACCCGCTCCGTCAGCAGCAGCCACGTCAGCGCCGCCACCGCCGCGAAGCTCAGCGCCTGCGCCGCCGCCATGACCCACTTGCGCCCGAAGCGGTCGGACACGCTCCCCGCGAACAGGCCGAGCGCGAACATCGGCGCGGCGCGCGACACGCCCACCAGCGCCACCATCGCGGGAGAGTCGGTCAGCTCGAGGACGAGCCACGACAGCACCGCGAATTCCATCGCGCGGTAGGTGTAGTAGGCCCACGACGCCGCCCATAGCCGCCGGAACGTCCCGTCGTGCAGCGCCTCGAAGGTACGCACCCGCGCGGGCGCCGCCCGCACTCCCTCCCTCATGCCCCGTGTGCTCCCTTCTGCGCGCGCCGTCGCTACAATCGCCGCTCCGCCCGCGCCCTCGCCGCGCCGAAGCGCTATGCCGCTGGGCTTGGGATACGAACTTGACGCATACTAACCAAAGTCTAGTCGTTGTTCGAAGAGTCTGACCGGACAGGACAGGGCTGCGGAGAGAGGAGCGCTGCGTGCTGCAAGGGGGACTCATCGGCGCGGGCGTGATGATCGGCTTGCTGCTGATCCCCATCGTCCACTTCCTCACGGCGCTGCCGTCGCCCTTCATCGGGGGCTTCATCGGCGGCTCCAAGACCGCCGCGCTGCCGCACCAGGCGCTCGGCGTCGGCGCGGTGATGGCGGTAGTCGCCTTCGGCGCCGTCGCAGTCGCCGCCATCGCGTTGGACGCGGCTCTGCTCTACGCGATCGCCGCCCTCGCGGGTCTCTACGTCGGCGGGCTCGGCGCGCTGGGCGCGCTGCTGGGCGGGCGCTCCGCCAGAGATAAAGCCGCCCCCGAGGCGGAGGCCGACCAGCCGCCCGCCGCGCCTTGACGCCCCTTACGTCCGCTTCCTAGCCGCGCGCCTTTGGCCATCCCCGGCGCCGGGGATGGCGGATTTTGGTTGAAATGCTGAACCATATCCCGGAATTTTGCTATTGACATTTTGAGATTACGCCTTTACATATGCGCCCCTACCCTCTGTAGGAGCGATTCCCGATGCGTAAGTCCGCCCTCCCGCCTCCGGAGCTCATCCGCGTCAGCACCACCCGCAACGACGGCGCGTCCGTGTTCGGCGCAATTCCCAAAATCCTCTGGGAGAACTTCTCCTCCCCTGACCGGCAGAACCGTGTGTCCTACGGCAACTACTCCATGCTCATCGACCACCCCGACGGCTGGATCCTCGTGAACACCGGCCCCGGCGACAAGCCGCCGCAGGACACGGACATCGCCCCCGTTCGCAGCCGCTCCTCGCTGCTGCGCGACTTGCGCGACCGCTGCATCACCCCCAAGGACATCGCCCTTGTCATCTTGACCCACCTTCACGAGGAGTATGCCGGCGGGGCAACCCACATGACCTCCTCGGGCAAAGTCGTTCCCACTTTCTCCAACGCGCGCTACGTCGTGCAGCGCACGGCCTACGAGGCCGCCCTCAAGCCCAATGAGCGGTGCCGCCGCCTGTACCGCTCCGACGACTACCTGCCCCTGGAAGAGATGGAGCAGCTCGTCCTGGTGGACGGCGAAGAGGAGGTGGCGCCCCGTGTGTGGGTCGAATCCGCGCCCGGCCCCACCCCTGGCCACCAGGTGCTCCGCACCGAGGCCGCCGGCAAGACCTACGCCTTCCTCGGCCAGCTCGTGCCTACCTCCCTCCATCTGTGCACTCCCGTTCTTTCCGCCAGCGATTGGGATCCCGACCTGACGATGGAGTCCAAGCGCGACGTGCTCTTCCAAGCCACCGTGGACGACTGGCAGGTCGCCCCCGTCGGCATGGACGGCTGGACCGCCGCCCGCAACGTAGTGGAGGTTACCGAGCGCGACGCGATCATTCCCGCGCCCGCGATGGGCCTGCCCGCGCTGGAGCCCATCCCCGTCCTCACCGACTAGCCCCCCACCGAGCGAGCATGCAGGGGTTCGAATCCTCGCCGCTCGACCAACGCGCCCCGTGCTATCGAGTCGACAGTGAGGCCATCTATCGCAGCCGATGGTGTCCACGAGGGATGGGCTCCGGGGTGTGATGCCGTCGGCACTGAGGTCAATCGAGGGGAGCGGGCGCACTATGGCCAACGGACTGCTCGACCAAGCGACGCTGGATGAAATCGTCCGGCGGATCGTTGAGGTCGCCCAGCCGGAGCGCGTCATCCTCTTCGGTTCCGTCGCGCGCGGGGACATGGGGCCGCACAGCGACGTGGACTTGCTCATCGTGAAGAGCGGCGCCGACGCGCTTGACCTCATGCGCCGGATATACGGAACGCTGCGAGGCGTCGGCGCCGCAGTTGACGCCATCGTCGTCTCTCCCGAAGACATCGACCGCTACGCGCAGAGCCACGCGCTCATCATCAAGCCCGCTTTGCAGGAAGGGAAGGTGGTGTATGAAGCTGCCTGAGCGCTTCCCACCCGATGATTCGCGAGAGTGGTTGAACCGCGCCCGGAGCAATCTCGCAATGGCGAAGAACCGCGTTCCGGACGCTTACCTTGAAGACTTCTGCTTTCTGGCGCAGCAGGCCGCAGAGAAGGCTATCAAGGCTGTGCTTATCATGGAACGTATCGGCCTCCCTTACGTGCACGACCTAGCACGCCTACTCTCGTCACTCGAAGACGCAGGCAACGACATCCCTGACGCGGTCTGGAAGAGTGTGGAACTCACGCCATTGCAGCCATCACTCGTTACCCGGGAGCCATCAGGCCCGTTTCCGTTGAGGAATACCAGACCGCAATCCGGGTCGCTGAGAATGTAGTCGGTTGGGCGGAATCGCTCCACGATTCGCCCCGCCTCTAATCACTCTCTACCCTTCCTCGCGCATCAGCACCCGCTCCTCCGCCGTTAGGTCTGCCGCGGCGAGGAGGTCGGGGCGGCGTTGCTGCGTGCGGCGCAGCGACTGCTCGCGGCGCCAGCGCGCGATGGCGGCGTGGTCTCCGGAGAGCAGCACTTCGGGCACAGCGTAGCCACGGAACTCGGGAGGGCGCGTGTATTGCGGATGTTGGAGCAGGCCGGAGGTGTGGGAATCGTCGCCAACGGCCTCCTCGCCGCGTCCGACGGCGCCGGGCAGCAGGCGCGTTACGGCGTCGATGACGAGCAGCGCGGGAATCTCGCCGCCGCTGACCACGTAGTCGCCCACGCTCAACTCCATCGTCGCCAGGTGCTGGGCGACGCGCTCGTCGACGCCCTCGTAGCGCCCGCACAGCAGCGTCAGCGTCTGTTCTTGGGCCAGGCGCTCGGCGTGCGTCTGGGTGAACACCTGTCCCTGCGGGCTCAATAGCACAATCGGCGAGCCGGGCGGCGGCGCGAGACTCTCCACTGCCGCGAAGAACGGCCCCGGCGCCATCACCATCCCAGGCCCGCCGCCGAAGGGCGCGTCGTCCACGGTGCGGCGCTTATCCGCCGTGTGCTCGCGCAGGTCGTGCACCTCCACTTGCACAAGGCCGTTACGGCGGGCACGGCCCACCACCCCCGCCTCCAACGTAGGCGCGAACATCTCAGGGAAGATAGTTACGACGTTGATCTTCACGGCGCGCTAATGGCCGCGGTCTCGGCCCGTCGCCTGTCCCAGCGCGTGGGCCAGCACGGGCAGCAGCGCCTCCAATCCCTCTTGCACTCCGCGCAGGCTGCCCGGCAGGTTCACAATCAGCGTCTTGCCTCTCATTGCCGCCGTGCCCCGGCTGAGCATCGCCATGGGCGTCTTCTCCCGCCCGTAGGCCCGCAGCGCCTCCGCGATCCCCTCCGCAAACCGGTCGGCCACCGCGCGCGTCGCCTCCGGCGTTACGTCCCGCTCCGAAAGTCCCGTCCCGCCGGTAGTGAGGATGAGGTCGACGCCGTCGTCCGCCCACGCGCGCAGCTGCGCCTCGATGGCGGCCTGATCGTCCGGCGTTACTGCGTAGCCGCGCTGGATGAATTCGGGGTCGAGGAGGGTGTCGCGAATCAGCGCGCCGCTGATGTCCTCCCGCTCGCCCCGCGCCGCCATATCGCTCGCCGTCAGCACCGCGTAGGAGTACGCATGGCTGGTCTCGGCGGCGGCCCCCCCGGCGTCCGTCAGCGCGTCCAGCGCGTCGCGCACGTGGCGGCCGATGAACATCTCGTGCTGGAACGACGCACGCACGACGCCATCGGCGCCGATGACGTAGGTGAGGCGCCGCGGCACCGGCACGATGCTGCGCAGAGATTCGTAGAGCCAATGCACCTCGCGGTCGGGGTCGGAGGCGAGCGGATAGGGCAACTGCAACTCGGCACGGAAACGGCGCAGTGTCTCGACGGAGTCGGCGCTTACGCCCACGAGCGCCGCGCCTGCTGTAGTTACGGCTTCGAATTGGTCACGGAAGCCGCGCGCCTCAAGGCTTCAGCCGAAGGTGAACGCCTTGGGGAAGAAGAACAGCACGACGGGGCGGCCACGCTGCTCGCTCAGCCGGAAGACCGAGCCGTCGTCCAGCGCGAGGGCGAAGTCGGGCGCGGTCGTCCCCGGCTTCAACATACGCCCATCCTACCACGCGGCGCGCCGTTCGCCCTTGCCCCGCGCCACCGCAACCGCTACCGTTCTAGCCGTGGACCTAGACCTGAAGGGCAGAGGCGTCATCGTCACCGGCGGGAGCCGGGGCATCGGACGCGCTATCGCCGACGTGCTCGCCGCCGAAGGCGCCAACGTGGCCCTGGCCGCCCGCGACCCTGACCGTCTGCGCCAAGCCGCCCGCGAGATCGAGGCGGCGCACGGCGTCCGCGCCGTTCCCATCTCCTACGACATCCGCGACGGCGCGAGCGTCGACCGCATGACGGCGGAGGCGGCGGACGCCCTAGGCCGCGTCGACGCGCTCATCAACAACGGCGCGCCCTCCGGGGGCGCGGGAACGTCGGCGACGGGCCTGACTGACGAGTACGTGTTGGAGAACCTGAACGCCAAGACCGTCGGCTACCTGCGGTGCGTGCGCGCCGTGCTCCCGCTGATGCGCAAGCAGGGCTATGGGCGCATCGTGAACGTGGCGGGGATGGCCGCGCGCCACGCGGGGGCGATCCCCGGCGGGATGCGCAACGCCGCCGTCGCTGTCATGGCCAAGGCCGTCTCGCTCGGCGAGGGCCGCCGAGGCATCGCCGTGACCACTATCCACCCCGGCGGGACGCACACCGGACGCGCCGACATCCTCCGCTGGCAAGGCGCCGGCCCTCGGCGCGTCGCCGCCCGCGACGTGGCCTACGTCGCCGCATTCCTCGCCTCGCCGCGCGCCGCGCCGCTCACGGGAGAGACGCTCAGCGTGTCGGCAGGCGGGAGGGTGTAGCCGTGACGCTCGGCGACGTAGGCCGCCCTTCCGCCGCCGAATTCGCGGGGCAGCGCAAGGTGCTCCTCGTTCCATTCGTCAGCGCTATGGGCGGAGAGGAGGACACCGAGTTGCGCGGCTTGGTCGAGCGCTACTGGAGCGAGGCCGAGGCCCAGGTGCGCAACCTGGAGCGGCAGCTCGGCTCCGTAACCCATCTCTACCACGAGGGCGCCGTCGCCGGGGGCGAGGCGGAGCTCGCCATGATGGAGCGCGCCAACCCCGCCGCCTACCCGTTCGTCAAGGGAG
>JAGWBE010000034.1:0-941 GCA_021296055.1 Dehalococcoidia bacterium
CTCGCCCAGCGACGCGCTGTTCAACTCGGCGAGCGTAACGCTTGCGACGCTGGCGGTCTGCCTCGGCGGCGGCCTGCTATGGCGATTGGCCTTGGTCCGCTCCAACCCGCCGAAGACCTACGCGCTGCTGCTCGGGGCGACGGCGGCGTGCCTCTTTGCCCTCGCCGCTGGGGGCGAGGCGGTGTTGGAGCGTTCGGCGGCGTTTGGGCTCCCGTTGGCGGCGGTCTCGGTGATTGGCGCCGCCGCCGTGCCGCGCGTGTCGCGCGCAGCGCTGCCCCTGCCCCTGGTTGCGGCGGCGTTGGCGGGCGCCCTAGCCCTTGGCGCGGCCCTAGCCGGCATAGGCGACGCGCCCTCCGGCAGACTCGAGCTGCCGCCGCGGTAGCAGCGCAGCGTTCGCCCTTCGAGTTCCCTCAGGGCGAACGAAGGGCGGAGGGCGCGTCGCCGCCAACACAGGGTAGGATTAGCGGATGAAGTTCGCGCGAACTCGGGGCGTGTGGCTGGCGGTGGCGGCGCTTGGTCTGTCGCTGGCGTGGGCGGGGTGTGGGGCGCAAGAGGCGCCGCCGACCGCAACGCCTACGCAGGCCGCACCCGTTGCGGCGGCTACCGCAACGCCCACTCCCATGCAAACCGCGCCCGCCGCTACTCCGGCGCCGACGCCGACCCAGGCCGCGCCGACTGCAACGCCCTCGCCCACCCCTGTTCAACGCACCGTTGGGGAGGTGGACGGCGTGGCGTTCGTGGTGGGCGAGGGTTCGAAGGCCACCTTCACGGTTACGGAGCAACTGGCCAACCTGCCGCTGCCCATCGACGCGGTGATGCGCACGACGGGGCTATCGGGCGAGGTGCGGCTGGACGGAGGCGTGTCCGAGGTGGCGGTCGACCTGCACAGCATGACCAGCGACTCGTCGCAGCGCGACAACTACGTGCGCTTCAGGATGTTC
>JAGWBE010000034.1:1291-25402 GCA_021296055.1 Dehalococcoidia bacterium
GCCCCCCGCCCCCCGCCGAGGGGCTGGCCGCCCCTCGGCGCTCCCCGCGTGAAGAGTGGGGGTACGCAAGGGTCTCGAGTAGCGGGAAGACGGTGCGCTCGCCCTGAGGGGAATCGAAGGGCGAACGGGATGGGGCGCCAGGACGAACGGAAGGGGCGCCCTGCCCTGCCTCCTATTCGTCCTCTTTCCAGAAGCGCTCTTCGGTGTAGTTCCAGCCTTTCGTGCCCATGCGCTCCTTCACGTCCTCGATCATGCCGGGGTTGCCGCACAGGTAGAGGAGCGTGTTCTCTTTGGCGAGGCCCCAGCTCTCCACGTACTCCTCGACGATGGTGTTGACGCGGCCCGTCGGGCCCTGCCAGTCCTTGTTGCGCTCCGCGTTGGGGCGGCTGACGGTCGGGACGAACTTGATGAAGTCGTGCGCCTTGGAGAGGTCGATGAACTCCTCGTCGTAGATGAACTCGTCCCAGTGGCTCGCCCCCTCCATCACCCAAAAGCGGTGGCCGCTCTTGCCGTCGTGCAGGAACTGGCGGACGTAGGAGACGTAGGGCGCGACGCCGGTGACGGTGCCGACGAGCACGTGGTCGGTGTAGCGCTCGTCCAGTGTGAAGATGCCCTTGGGGCGGGGGCGCATCGACACGATGTCGCCCACGTGCTGCGCGTAGAGCAGCGGCGTCAGCTTGCCGCCGTGCTCGGGGAGGACGTGCTCGATGAACAGCTCGATCTCCGCCTCGTAGGGAGCGGAGGCGATCGAATAGGGGCGCTCGATGTTTTGGGAGCCGATGGTGATGTACTGGCCGGGCCTGAAGGAGAACGGCACGGACGGCTCAATCCAGATCTTGAACAGGTCTTCGGTGTAGTCCTGCCGACGCACGATCTTCGCCGTCGGCAGCTTCTGGAGCCGGGGATCGGTGTGGCCTGTGACGGCCGCGTTGGACGTGGTCAAGAGCCTGCCTCCTCATGCTCGGTCGGCTCAATGCGCGCGGGAAGCACCGCGAGCCTTGGCGCGTGGTTCATCGGGTCGGGGTGCTCAGATGCGTCGAGCGCCGTTGCGAACTCCCCGAACAACGTCGTCGCTGAGGCTACGCCCTCCAAGGCGTCGGGCGCTATGCGCACACGTCCCAAGAGCGCCGCGCCCTTGGCGGTCACGGCGCGCACGGCTTGACCGTCCGTCAGCCCGGCGAGCGCCGCGTCGGCGGGGTGGAGCGTCAGCTCCTCTTCGCGCAACACCTGGTTGGGGCCGCCGTTCCTGTGGACGCTCACCTCGCGCTCGGGCTGGGCGAGCACCCTGCCCTGCGCGAGCAGCAGCGGGAAGCGCCCGCCCTGCGATTCGGGAGATTCGGCGCCGTGGCGGGGGCGTGGGCGCCACTCGGCGGGCGCCAGTTGCGCGCGGCCCACGGGCGCGAGATGGGGCGTTCCTGGGTGGTCGGGCGCAGGGCATGGCCACTGAACCCCCATGGCGACGGCGTTGGAGTAGAGCACCTGCGTCGGGAGCGGGTTGTCGTTGGAGGGTTTCAGCGTGGGGACGGCCTCATCGATAAGGCGGCGGTATGAGACGCCCGCGTACTGCGGGACGGCTTGCGCTATCTCGTCCAGCACGGCCTCCGGGCCGTCAAAGTCGAAACCTGGCGCACCCAGGGCGTTGGCGAGCGCCTGGAGCGTCTCAAGGTCGGAGCGGGCGTCCACGGCGCGGTTGACGGCCACCTGGCGCAGGGGCTGGACGCGGCGCTCCATATTGGTGAAGGTTCCGCGCTTCTCCGAGAACGCGGCGGCGGGGAAGACGACGTTGGCGCGCTGCGCGGCGGGCGACAGGAACGTGTCGCTCACCACCAGGAACTCCAGCGCCTCAAACGCCGCCGCCGTGTCGCCGAGCGTGCCGTCCTCGTAGTGGACGTGATCGCCGAGGACGAGCATCGCCTTGACTTCGCCCTTGCGCGCGGCGGCGAACGCCTCGCGGACGCGTAGGGGGGCGGGATCGGCGGCGGGGATGGGCGCGCCCCACAGCGTCCCCAGCGCTGCCCTGTCCTGCGCGTCGGCGACGTGGCGGTGGCCTGGCAGCAGGCGCGCCTCCGCGCCCACGTCCAACTGGCCCTGGTCGTTCGCGCCGTGACGCAGGGGAAGCAGCCCGGCGGCGGGCTTGCCGACGTTGCCCGTGATCAGCGCCAGATCGGCGATGAGGCGCGAAGTGATGCGGCGCGTGCCGCCGACGGTGTTGTCGAGGGCGAAGATGGTGGTCGCCGCGGCGCTCTGCGCGTACAGGCGCGCGGCCTCCGCGACTCGCTCGGCAGGGACGCCCGTTTCGGCGGCCACCGCGTCGAGCGCGAAGGGCGCGAGCGACGCGGCCATCGCGTCGAATCCGTCGCAGTGGGCGTCGACAAACTCACGGTCGGTCAGCCCCTCGTCCACGATGACCTTGAGCATCCCGCCGATAAGCGCCAGGTCGGTTCCGGGGTACGGGCGCAGCCACAGGTGGGCGTAGCGAGTCAGCTCCGTCTCGCGCGCGTCGATGACGATGAGGCGCTGCTCCCCCGCGCGCACCGCCTGTTTGACGGGCACGGCGAGCACGTTCTGCTCCTCCGTGACATTGGCGCTCACCACTAGGACGCAGGCGGAGTTGCGCGTCTCCTGGACGGACGCCGTGCCTGCGTATTGGCCGAGCACGTCGTGCATCCCCTCCATCAGGCCGGGCCGGTCGTTGGAGGCGGAGTCGACGTTGTTGGACTGCATGGCGATGCGGGCGAACTTCTGCGCGAGGTAGAGCTCCTCGTTGGTGTTGCGCGGGGAAGCGACGAGGGCGAACTCCGTGCCTTTGTGCGGCGCGAGGCCCTCTGCGGCGGCGGCGGCCGCTTCCTCCCACGAGGCGGGCTCGAGGCTGCCGTTGCGCCGCACCAGCGGTTGTTTGACGCGCTCGCGGGAGTTGACGTACTCAAAGCCGAACTTGCCCTTGTAGCAGGCGTTGCCCTGGTTGGCGGGGCCGTTCAACTCGCCGATGGCGCGTATCACCTTGCCGAAGCGGTTGACCTCGTAGGTGAGCTGACACCCGACGGGGCACTCGGCGCAGACGGTCTGCTCGTAGCGCGCCGCCCGCTCCCATTTGTGGTCGGTCTCCACGAGCGCGCCGACGGGGCATACATCGATGCACAGGCCGCAGAATTCGCAGCCCGACTCCAACAGCGATTCGCCGCGCGAGGTTCCCACCAGCACCTGCCCCGCCCGCTCCGTCATCGTTATGGCGGAGTCGCCGCGCACCTCCTCGCATGCGCGCACGCAGCGGGCGCAGACGATGCACAGGTTGTAGTCGCGGTCGTAGAAGGGGTCTTGCGTCTCGATCTGGAGGCCGCGGTACTGGTAGGTGAGCGGCGAGTTGAGACCCTGGGTATGGAAGCGCGTAGTGTCCTTCAGCTCGCAGCGTTCGTTCTTGGGGCAGGTTACGCAACGGTCGGTGACGTCCACGTGGCGCAGACAGATGTCTTGTGGGCCGCACAGGTCGATGCGGTGGCAGGTGAGGCAGCCGTGGGGGTGCTCGGAGAGGAGCAGGTCGAGGATGGCGTCGCGGACGCCGAGCGCCTGATCGCCGAGGGTGTTGACGACCATGCCGTCGCGGACGGGGAGCGTGCAGGCGGCGGGCGTGCCGGGCGCGCCCTCGACTTCGACCACGCACATCCGGCACGCGCCGTAGGGCTTCATCCCCGGGTGGTAGCAGAGGTAGGGGATGTAGACGCCGGCCTCGTTGGCGGCCTGGATGAGCATCTGGCCGGGCTCGGCGCGGATCTCCGCGCCGTTGACGGTGAGCGTGAGCGTTTGGCGTTCGGTGGTGGTCACGCGCCGCCTCCGGCGGCGGCGGGAACGGGCTCGGCGGCGTAGACGAAGTCGCCCTTGACGGCGGCGGTGGGCGTCTCGCCCTCCAGCTGCGCGCCGCGCAGGGCGTGCTTGGGGCCGACGAACGGGCCGATAGGCAACGGCCCCTCGCCACGCATCTGCGCCTCGAACTCCGCGCCGAAGGCGCTGAGGGCGGAGGAGACGGGGTTGTAGCCCAACTGCCCGTGGCCGCAGAGCGAGCCGCTGCGCATATTCCCCCCTACCCGCTCCATCAGCTCAAGGTCGCCGGGGCGGGACGCGCCCGCGCAGGCGCGCTCAAGTATCTCCAACAGGTGGCTCATCCCCAGGCGGCAGGGGAAGCACTTGCCGCACGACTCCATCTGGTCGAAGGCCACCAGCACGCGGGTGAGGTCTACGGCGGAGGTTTCGTCGTTGCAGACGATGAGGCCGCCGGAGCCGAACATCGCGCCTGCCTTGGCCATCTCGTCGAAGTCCAACGCCATGTCCAACTGTTCGCTCGCGAGCAGGCCGCCCAGCGGCCCGCCCGTCTGCAGGAACTTTATCGGCTTGCCGTCCGGGTCGCCCCCGCCCAGCTCCTCCACCACCTGGCGCATCGTCAAGCCAAAAGGAACTTCGACTAGGCCGGAGTAGCGAACGTGGCCGGAGAGGCAGGCGATGGCGGTGCCCTTGCTGCGCTCCGTCCCAATGGCCGCGAACCACTCGGCGCCGTTGCGGATGATCTCCGGAACGTAGGCGATGGTCTTGATGTTGTTGATGTTGGAGGGCTTGCCCCACACGCCGTAGGCGGCCGGGAAGGGCGGGCGGAAGCGAGGCATGGAGCGTTTGCCCTCCACCGCCTCCATCAGCGCCGTCTCCTCCCCTGCTACGTAGGACTCCCCCACCAGCGACACCTCCACGTCGAAGGAGAAGCCGCTGCCGAGGATGTCCACGCCCAGCAGCCCGTCGGCGTAGCAGGCGTCGATGGCCTTGCGCGTGCGGTCGATGGGCGCGTCGTGGCCGTGCCGGATGAAGACGACGCCGTTGCTCGCGCCGGTGGCGTATCCGGCGATGACGCAGCCCTCGATGAGGGTGAGGGGGTCGGATTCCAGCACGGTCTTGTCGTTGAACGCCCCTGGGTCGCCCTCCTCGCAGTTGCAGAGGATGTACTTGACCGGGGAGGAGTTGCCCGCGAGGAATCCCCACTTGACGCCGGTGGGAAAGGCCGCGCCGCCCCTGCCCCGCAGCCCCGACTGCTTCACCTCTTCCAGCACGGCGCCCGGCTCCATGGCGAGCGCCTTGTCGAGGCCGGCGAAGCCGCCGCGCGCGACGTACTGGTCGATATCGCCCGGCTCGATCTCCCCCGCGTTTCGGAGCGCCACACGTCGTTGGAGACGCATCATCGGCAGCTCTTCGCGCCGAGGAACGCCGGGCACGTCGACGTCTACGGAGCCGAGGGCGAGTTCCTCGACGGGCCGGCCGTCCTTGACGTGGCACTCGACGATGGCGGGGGCGTGCTGCGGCGCGGCGTTGGCGTAGAGGATGCGTGGGCCGCCGGGCGTCTGCACGTCCACGAGCGGCTCGGCGTAGCAGAGGCCGGTCGTGCCGACCTCGGTGATAGTCGCGTCCAGGCCCAGCTTGCTGACCTCTCGGCGGATCGCGTCAAGCGTCTCCAGCGCACCGGCGGCCTCGCCCATCAGCCCCGTGCCGACGCGGATCCACGGTTTGGCGTTGAGGTCAGCCCAGCGCACCGTGGCGCGTTCCTCGAGGCGGGTGAATGCGTCGCTCACGCGGCGCCTCCGCGCATGGCAGCGACGCGGGCGCGCGCCGTCTCCGGCGTGATGCGGCCTACGAGGGCGTGGTCGAACGCCATAGCGGGACCGTGAGCGCACACGCCCAAGCAGGTATTCAGCTTGAGACCGACGCGCCCGTCGGGCGTCTCGCCCTCGTTTTCGAGGCCAAGCTGGGCAAGCGCGTCTTGCAGCAGCCGCTGCGCGCCAAGGACGTGGCAGGTCGGCCCCCAACACACCTCCACCGTGTGGTCGGCGGGCGGCTTGAAGCGGAAGTTGGGATAGAACGACGCGACACCCCACACCTCGTTGATGGTTGCGTCGGTGGCGAGCGCCACCTCGTCGATGGCCGCCTCCGGCAGGTAGCCGACGGAGTCTTGGACGGACAGCAAAGAGGATAGGACGGTGCGCGTCCTGAACGGCTGGTCGCGGATGGCGGAGCGGACTTGCTCGCGGAGAGGGTCGGCTGCGGTGGTCATAGAGGGTTTGCGGGGGTTCGTGATTTTCCGCACGAACCTTGCGCCGATGCTAGCACGCCCGCTCGGCGGCTCACAAGGCGGGACGGCGGGGCTACCGCGCCGCGTTTGGCCTTCGATTCCCCTCAGAGCAAGGGGCGGGGCGTCGCCTACAGCGTCACCAGGCGGACACTGCCGATGCCCTCGATGGCGCTGATCTCGGCGACCACCTCGTCCGTCAGCGGCTCGTCGTAGCCGACGATCATCGTGGCCTCGCCGCGCGGGCCGACGCGCCCGACCTCCATAAAGCCGATGTTGAGGTCGTGGTTGCCGGAGATTGTTCCGACCTTGCCGATCATGCCCGGCTGGTCGCGGTGCGTGGTGAAGAGCATGTAGGGCGTGGAGGGCTGGAGGTCTACGTAGAAGTCGTCGAGGCGCAGCAGGTGAACGGAGCCGCCGACCACGCTGCCGCCGACGAACACCGCGCCGCGGGAGGCGCGCACCTCGATGCCGACCATGTTGGAGTATTCGTCGTCCGCCTCCTGCGACTTGTGCTCCTCGATGCGCAGGCCGTGCTCCTCCGCCAGGTGGGGCGCGTTGACCAGGTTGACGCGTTCGTCGGAGGTTGCGCCGAGGATGCCCGCCAGGGCGGCGGCGGCCAGCAGCGACGTGTCGAACTGCGCGATCCGCCCCGATACGCGGAGCGCGACCGATTGGAGCTGCCCCTCCGCGAGCTGGATGGCGATGCGCCCCATCGTGTCGGCGACGGGGATGTAGGGGCCGAGCGCCTCGCGCACCTCGGCGGGGACGGCGGGGACGTTGACGGTGTAGCGCGCCGCGCCGCCCGAGAGGACGGCCAGCACCTCTTCCGCCACCTCCACCGCCACCTGCGCCTGCGCCTCTTCCGTCGAGGCGCCCAGGTGCGGCGTTACGATGACCTTGGGGTTGGCGAGCAGGGGCGAATCGGGCGCGGGCGGCTCGCTGACGAACACGTCGAGCGCGGCGCCGGCCACCTTACCGTCGCGGATGGCCTGGTCGAGCAGCGCCTCGTCCACCAGGCCGCCGCGGGCGGCGTTGACGATGCGCACGCCGTCCTTGAGCTTGGGCATCTGCTCCGCGCCGATGAGCTGGCGCGTGGCGGCAGTGAGCGGCGTGTGGATGGTGATGACGTCGGAGCGTGTCAGCAGCGCGTCCATATCCACGAGCTCCGCGCCGAGATTTCGCGCGAATTCGTGGGGCACGTAGGGGTCGTAACCCAGCACTTCCATCTGGAACGCCTTGGCGCGCCGGGCGACCTCGGAGCCGACCTTGCCCAAGCCGACGACGCCGAGAGTCTTGCCGCCGAGCTGCGCGCCGAGGAACTTGGCGCGCTCCCACTTGCCCTCGCGCATAGAGGCGTGGGCCTGCGGGACGTGGCGCATGAGGGCGAGCATGAGCGCCAGGGCGTGCTCGGCGGCGGCGACGGTGTTGCCAGTGGGCGCGTTGACGACGACGATGCCGCGCTGCGTGGCGGCGTCGAGGTCGACGTTGTCCACGCCCACCCCTGCCCTGCCGACCACTTGGAGGCGGTCGGCTTGGGCGAGCAGGTCGGCGGTGACCTGCGTCTCGCTGCGGATGACCAGCGCCTCGTAGCCGCCGATGACCGACGCCAACTCGCCGGGCGCCATGCCGGGGCGCAGGTCAACCTCGTGGCCCGCGGCGCTGAGCAGGTCTACGCCCGCGCGGTCAACCTTGTCGGAGACGAGGACGCGCGCCACGGCGCCCGCTACCCGACCGCTGCAGGCGCGAAGCCGAGCTTGGGCAGCGCCTCGCGCAGGGCGGCGGTAACCGCGTCGATGTCCTCCGTCGTTACGTGGCCCATATGGCCGACGCGGAACACCTTGCCCGCGAGGGTTCCGCGGCCCTCGGCGGCGATGATGTCGTACTCGTCGCGCAGCATCCCCAGCAGCGCCGCGTCCGTTACGCCCTCCGGCAGCCACGCGGCGGTGACGGTGTTGGAGGCGTGTTTTTGGTCTTTGGCGACGAGGCGCAGGCCGAGGCCGGTGAGCGCGTCGCGGGTGTATTGAGCGATGCGCGCGTGGAACTCCCACGTCTCCCGCATATCGCCCTTGTCCAGCATCTTCATCAGCGCGTGGTCCATCCCGTAGAAGACGGACACGGCGGGCGTCCAGGGGTTCTGGCCGAGTTTGAGGTAGCGGTCGGCCTCGCCGAGGTCGAAGTAGAACTTGGGCAGGTCGGAGCGTTCGTAGGCGGCCCACGCGCGCTCGGAGAAGCTGATCATCGCTACGCCCGGCGGGCACGCCCAGCCTTTCTGTGAGGCGGAGGCGACGACATCGAGCCCCCATTCGTCCGTCAGCAGCCTGATGGAGCCGAGGGAGGAGATGGCGTCCACCAGCAGCAGCTTGTCGAACTCGCCCTTGACCACCTTGGCGATGGCCTCGAGGTCGTTGGTGATGCCGGTGGACGTCTCGTTGTGGGTTACGAGGACGGCGGTGATGGAGGGATCGGCGGCGAGCGCCTCGCGGACGGCCTCGGGCGGCGCGGCCTCGCCCTCGTCGAACTTCAGGTCGACCACGTCGGCACCGTAGGTCTTGGCGATGCGGGAGAAGCGGTCGCCGAAGTTGCCGATGCTCACCGCCAGCACCCTGTCCCAGCGCGAGAGCGTGTTGACGACCGCCGCCTCCATCGAGCCCGTGCCGGACGAGGAGAGCAGGTAGACGCTGTTGTCGGTGGCGAAGGCGCGTTTTAGGTTGTCGGTCATCCTCAGCAGCATCTCCTTAAAGGCGACGCCGCGGTGGTCGATCATCGGCCGGCTCATCGCCTCGACCACGTCGTCGGGAACGGGCGTGGGGCCCGGCAGGCGCAGGTTCGTCATAGGGCGGCCTCCTGATGGGGAAGTGGGGTAACGGGTCAACCCGATTATAGGCGCGAGCGCCCCGGTCAACAATAAGTGAAGGTCATCACAAACCCCGCGCGAGGGCAGGCCGCCGGGCCCCAGGCGCGGCGGGGGCGGCTGCTTTTGGAGTTCGGTGAGGATGGGCGGGCGGCGTCTTATGCGCCATTCCCGCCCCTTCTCCGTCGTTCCCCCTCCCCCCGTTCGCCCTGAGAGAAATCGAAGGGCGAACGGCGAAGCGCCGCCCTAGCCCCTGCCGTCGGGAGATGTCTTACGAATCGGGAAGTTGCGCGTCGAGGTTCCCGCCTTCTCGGGAATGATGGAGAGAGGGGCGGGAACGATGGAGAGAAGGGCCCGTGTACAATCGCCTCCGCTATGCCGCCCCTCCGCTTCATGGCCGTCTTCGCCCACCCGGACGATGAGACATCCGCCGCGGGAGGCACGCTCTGCCGCGTGATCGACGAGGGGGGCGAGGCGCTTGTGGTAACCGCCACGCGCGGCGGCACGGGCGGGCAACGCATCGCCCGCGAGGAGTTGCCCGCCGTGCGCGAGGCGGAACTGCGCGCGGTGCTGCGATCCTACGGCGTAGCCTCCCCGCCCTTGCTCCTCGGCTACCGCGACCAGGAGATGAAAGACGCCGACCCGGCCGAGGTCACGGCGCGCGTGTTGGACGCGATGCGCGCGTTCAAGCCGGACGTAGTGGCGACGTTCGGGCCGCTGGGCATCTCGCGCCACGACGACCATATCGCTATACACCGCGCCGCCCGCGAGGCGTTCTACGCCTACGCGAAGGAGGCGCAGGGGGAGCCGCCGCCGCGCCTGTGGTACGCCGCTATCGACACGTCGGTGGGCGGGGACATCGACGGTCTGGAGTTGGACGGCCCGGAGGCGGCTCCGAACGTGTACGTGGACGCGGCGGACTATTGGCGCAAGAAGTCGGGCGCGCTGCGCCTCTACCGTTCGCAGGAGGACGCGCAAGAGTTCGCGGCCTACCTCGAGGCGAACTTCTTCGCGTGCGAGACGTTCCACCAAGAGCACCCGGCGTTGGAGGAAGGGCACGTCGTGCTGGGGCCGTAACTTCCCTTCCCTCCTTCCTGCGAAAGCGGGAATCTCGCTTCGATTCCTTTTTGGCCTCCTCTTGACGTAGGGGACAGATTTCAAACCTGTCCCCTCCTAAGGCAACGCGCGAGGCGGGTGCTACCCACGAAAGGCCCCGTTCCGCCATCCGTGTCTTCTCCTCGCCACCCGTCCCAAATCGAGGCGAGATTCCAGCGAAAGCGGGAGTGACGAAAAGAGAAGCGGGAATGACGAAGGGGGGTGACCAGCCGTCCGCTCCTACAAGAGGAGATGGGCGAACGGATAAGCGGGCGCCGCCCTACCCTGCCCCGTCCTCCATCATCAGACGGGCGACTTGGCGGCCCATTCTTACGCTGTAGTTGGTGCCTCGGTCTTCAGGGTATATCTGCGTGGTGTTGGCGAGGTAGAGGCCGGGGATGGGCGTGCGGTGGGCGGGGATGCGCTCGGAGTAGCCGCGCGTGACGATGGGCTGGGCGGCGTCCACCTTGTGGTGGTGGTATTCGCGCACCCACGATTCGTCGAAGGCGGGGTTGATGCGGCGCAGGTGGGGCAAGTATTCGGCGTAGAGCTCGGCGGCGTCCATCTTGTAGAGGCGGTCGTCACGGTCGAGGTAGTTGGTGAGGTAGACGACGTGGCCGCCGCCGTAGTGCTCCGCCGGCATAAAGTTGGTGTGCTCGATGACGCCGAGGAAGGGCATAGAGCGGTCGCCGACGTACATCCAGTAGTGCGGGCTGAGGGGGCGCTCAAGCACCATGACGATGAGCACGGCGGACAGGTACACCTTGTCCGTCAGCATCTCCGTGTAGTCGTCGGGCAGGCCGTCGACCAGGCGCGGGAGGACATAGGAGGGGACGGTGGCGAGCACGGCGTCGTAGGAGCGCGTCTCCGCCTCGCCGCCGAGCTGCACCTCCAAGCCGGCGGCGCGTCCCTCCTCGACGACGACGCGGCGCACGCCCGCGCCAAGATGCACAGCGCCGCCGAGCGATTCGACGCGCTCCGCCAAGACGGTGAATATCTCCTCGAAGGAGCCGACGGGGTAGCCGAGCTGCTCCTTGAAGCGCCCACGCAAGCCCTTGCCGCGCGAGGCGGTGCGGAGGGCGAACTTGTTCCACAGCCACGCCATGCTCACTTGGCCGTAGTAGGCGCCGAACTTGCCGCGCAGCATCGGCTCGAAGACGGCGCGATAGATCGACTCGCCCGCGTGCTCCAGCAGCCACTCGGCGGCGGTCCAGCGCTCGAGCGAGCGCCACTCTTTGCGCCGTTGCAGCGACAGCGTGAGCAGACCCAGGCGCACGCGGTCGAGCGGACTGAGCGGGCGGAAGCGCAGCAGATCGAAGGGGCCGGTGAAGCGCCAGACGCGCCCCTCGGCGAAGTAGCCGACGTTGGAGTCGATCCACTTCAAGCGGTCGCCGATGCCCAGCTCCTCCATCAGCTGCACCATGGCCGTGTCGCTGCGGAAGAGGTGGTGGTAGCCGCGCTCGACGGGTGTGCCGCCGACCTCGAAGGTGGACGCCTGGCCGCCGAGGAAGGGCGCGGCTTCGAAGACGTCGCAGGCGTGGCCGTGGAGGCCGAGCTCGTAGGCCGCCGCCAGGCCCGCCGCGCCCGCGCCGATGACGCCGACTTTCATCGCTCGCGCTCCCTCGCCGCCGCTTGCTCTCCCTCCGCCGTCCGCCGGCGCCCGGTCAGTTGGCCGAAGGCGATGCCGCGCACGGCGAGATAGCCCAGGCCGACGGCGATGGGCGGCAGCAGCACGGCGAGGTGCAGCACGACCGCGTAGGCTGTGGCGAGGCCCACGCCGACCCCGAGGGCCTCGAGCGAGAGCACAGCGAAGAACTCGAACGGGCCGACGGCGCCCTGAGACGACGGCAGCGCGGTGGCGAGGTTGGACATGGCGGCCATCAACGCGAGCGCCGCGAACATAGCCGCCAGCGAATCGAAGTGGTCTTGCAGGCCGAATCCCAAGGCGACGATGTAGTAGACGGCGAGTTCCGCGAACCAGACGGGCAGCGACAGCAGCAGCAGCGCCAGCAAGCGCGTGGGACGGTGCAGCCCCTCGAAGCCGTTGATGAAGCGCTCCAATTGGTCGTAGGCGCGACCGGAGACGCGCGCGGGCAGGAGTTTCACGACGGAGCGCGCAAGCCGCTTGGCGCTGTCCGGCGCCATCGAGACCAGCACGATGAAGGCGATGGCCAGGGCGTAGGGGATGACCACCCCCACCGCTATCAGCGCCTTGGGCAGCCCGAGCGCGCCGGAGGCGAACGCCAGCAGGTCGTCCACGGAGATGTAGGCGGCGGCGGCGGCAAGCAGGAGCAGCAGCGTGAAGCCGTCGAAGGCACGCTCGGCGACGATGGTTGCGAAGGCGGTCGAGCCGCGCACCGGCTCTCGCGTGGAGAGGAAGTAGCCGCGCACCAGCTCGCCCAGGCGCATCGGCAGCAGGTTGTTCGCCATGTAGCCGATGAGGATGACGGGGAAGAGGCGCGTGGCGCGCACCTGGGGATGGAAAGGGCGGAGCAGGAATCGCCAGCGGATGGAGCGCATAGCGAAGGAGAAGAAGTAGACGATGACGGCGGGAATCAGCCAGGCGTAGTTGGCGCGGGCGAGCGCGTCCACCATCTCGCCGTAGTCGATGCGCAGGAGCAGCAGTCCGACGAAGGCAGCGGTTACCGCGACGCCCAGCCAGAAGCGCGGCGTCGCCATCAAGCCTCTGCTGCGCCTGGGCGTCATCAGCGCGCCAGTATATCGGTCTAACCCCCGCTAGCCGCCCGCAGGCGCGTGCAGGCTTGAGCCATATGCGCGAGGCCGTCCGCGACGTACACCGCGCCTTGCGAGCGGTACATCGCTCTGTCGAACCCGCGCGCGAAGAAGTAGTCGGCGGTGACGCGCCAACCCTCGCGCTGCGTAATGCCAAGCGCCATCCCGCCGAGCGTCAGGTCGCGGTAGGAGGCGTTGGGGAACCACCATAAGTGGCTGAGGCTCCCCACTTCCGTGAACCCCGCTAAGAACGGCGACGCGGCGGAGGCGACGCCGCGGCTGGCGAGCACCACGTCCACCTCCGGCGGCTCGGTCAACGGCGCCGCCGCCAACGAGCGGTAGGTTACGTTGGGGTAGTCGCGCAAGTACCAGCGCCACTGCCACGCAAAGTTGTCCGACTCGCCGCTCAGCACCCGTAACCCTCCGTGCCCCAACCCGCTGCGCTCGGCGAGCTTGGCGATGCACTCGGCGGCGTAGGTCGTCTCCTGCCCCGTCTGCGAGTAGACCAGCAACTCCGCCGGGCGCTCGTAGCCCGCGTATGAGTAAGCCGCCCGCGCGCTCACCAGCACCGTCATCCCCGTCAGGCATACGACTGCGCCCAGCGCGGCAGCGGCGAGGGCGGGCTTGCGCCACTCCTTGCGCGCCGCAAGCGCCAGGATAAGCGCGCCAAGCAGGGCGAGAACGAAGGGAACCCAGAAGCGCTCGCTCGACACGAACGCCTCGTCGCGCGCCACGCGCACGACGGCGTAGCCGCCCATGCTCACCACCGCAAGCCCGCCGACGCCCGCCCATACCGCGCGCGTCGCGCCGCTCGTCAACCGCCGGACTAGCCGCTCGGAGGGGCTTCCGCCGCTGTCCGCCGTGGGCGACGGGAGGCGCCGCGCTGCGCCCGCAAGCAAGCCGACGGCGCGCCCCGCGATGATCGCTAACGGCAGCGTTATGCCCATCAGCAGCCACGGCATCTTCTCGCCTGCGTAGATGCCCGCGCCGAGCGTCGCCGCCGCCCAGAAGAGGATGAATCGGTCGGAGGGCTTGCCGCGGAAGAGCAAGTAGACGCCGCCGGTGAAGGCCAGCGCGGCGATCAGGAACTCGTAGGTGGAGAGGCCGAGGAAGTAGTAGTACCACGGCTGCCCTGCCCTGCCCACGGGCTGCTGCGCCATCCAGTAGCCGAGCGAGCCCCATAGCCCCGTGAAGAAGCCTTGCCAGTTAGTGAAGACGCTCGTGTAGAGCACGAGCCACACGCCGCCGAAGGCGCCCGCCAGCCACGGCCAGCGCCGCCGGTCCCACAGCAAGCCGAGCGTTACGGCTAACGCGGCGAGCATCGCCACGAGGAACACCGCGATGTAGAGCGCCCCGCCCACCGGCGCGCCCGTCTCCGCGTCGGCGCGGGCGACGCTGCCGTCCATCACGCCGGGGTGGTTCACGTCGGGGTTGATCAGGACGATGCCCGCCCAATCCTGCGCCAACCCCGCCGCCGGAGCGAACAGCGGCATCGACAGTGTGGCCAACACCAGCAGCAGCGTCCCCGCCGGGGGCAGCGCCGACAACTTGCGCTCCCCCTTGGCCCACGCCCAGAAGCCGCGCCACGACATCGTAAACAGCGCTAGCCCTACGATGCCCGCGAGGAAGTAGGTCGTCTCCTTAGTGGTGAAGGCGAACGCCCACAGCGCCGCCCATGCGAAGAGCATCCACGGACGCGGGCGCTCGGCGTAGCGGTAGACCAGGATGACGATGGCCAGCGCCCATACCGCCATGTAGACGTCGTTGCGGACGAACCGCCCGAAGTAGAGCATCGTCGGCGAGATGAGGAGCAATCCCGACGCGGCGAACGCGCCCACCCGCCCCAGTTCGTTGCGTAGCAGGTAGGGCATCGGCACCAGGGCGGCGCCGAACAAGGCGGGGAGCAAGCGCGCGGCAACGTCGCTTGCCCCGATGAGCCAGTAGGTCGCCGCCGCCGCGTGGAAGAGGAACGGCCCATGGGTCAGCGGCGTGTGGGCGTAGCCGCCGCCCTCGCTGAAGATCCACGCGTACCACGCGTGGAGTATCTCGTCGTAGTGCAGCGTGCGCCCGCCCACGTCCCACAAGCGCGTCCCCAGCGCCAGCGCGGCAAGTAGGACGAGCAAGGCCGCGTCCGTGCGATTGGCGCGCGCCCACGCCTTCAACGCGGCGACCTGCGCGCGTAGTCCCGCCCACAGCCGCCCTGCCCGGCCTTGCGCCGTTGCGCCGCTCATTGCCCGTCCGTCTCCGCGCCGACGTGGTAGATGCTCACCGCGCGGTTACCGCCGCCCGCTCCGAAGACGATGCTGCCCAGCTGAGCGAAGGCGCTCGCCCCGTTGGCGCCATAGGCGCGGCGCTCGCGCTCGCCGAGGTACACGTAGTCCACGCCGTAGCGCGCGAGCAGCGCCGCCGCCTCCGCCGCGTTTTGCGCTTCGTAGATGGCGCGCACGTCGCCGCGCCGCCCCGATACGGACGCGCCCGACGCGCGCCATTGGAGTTCGTGCTGCTCCCAGCCGAGGAGCGTCGCCCGCCCCGTGCTGCCCGCCACCCGGCCGACGGGCGTCCAGTCGCTGCAACCGCCCGAGGCGTCGGCGCAGGGGATCTCGGCGGCCTCGAGGAGCACGGCGTCGCGCGGCAGGTTCGCCCGCACCCACTGGATGGCGGCCCACTCTTCCGGCGACGATTGGGCGAGGCCGGCTTGTCCGTCGAGGCGCATCGGCGAATCGGGGCGGGCGCGGTCTGTCATAGCGGCGAGAGGATAGTAGGCGAGCGCGGCCAGGCCGACCACCAGGATTCCCGCCCAGCACGCCGCCGCCGCCCGCCCGCGCAGACGCCCCAGGTCAAGGCGCGTGGTGACGTACCAGAGGGCGAAGCCTCCGACGACGGCGAACAGCGTCCACGCCTGGTAGTGGAGTTTGAACATCGTGTTCATACGGCGGTTGTCGCCGCCGAAGAAGTCCACGACGTGGAACAGTTCCGCGCCCATGACGAGCGCCGCGCCCACCGCGCCGATAGCCAGCGCCGGGGCGGCGCCCTCCCAGCGCGGGCCCCACGTCATCCCGTCGCGGTGCGCCAGCGACCAAGCGGCGTACATGGCGAAGATGACTATGGCGGTCATCGGCAGCGCGATCATCAGCCTGTCCACGACGATGATGCTGCCGTCGGCGCCGCGCACGCCGTTGACGACGCCGTCGTAGACGAGCAGCCCCAGCAGCGCCGCGACGCCGACGTAGAAGGTCAGGCCCGTGCCCGTGCCCGTCGTGTTCGCCTCGTCCGGCGCAAGTATCTTCACTCCCGTGCGCCGCAGGATAAACAGGCCAAGGAGCGTGCCCAACATGGCTATCGTCACGTAGACCAGCGGCCCCCAGATAGGCTGGAACCACAGGATCACTGGCGCCAGGCCCACGTAAGCCGTGACGCCGTAGCGTATGGAGCGGCTGCCCCGCACTCTCGCCACGTCCGGGGCCACCGATACGAGCAGCAATAGGAACAGTCCGCCGGCGGCGCCCCACAGCAACACCATGTGCGGTGGGCGCGTCAGCAATTCTCCCAGCGGAAGCACGCCGTCCGCCGTCGATTCGAACCAGACGAAGAAGAGGATGAAGCACAGGAGCGCCCCGGCGGTGATAGCGCGCGGCAGACGCCAGCGGTAGCGCCGCCCGTGGCGCGCCGCGTTCAGCAGCGCCGCCCCGGCCATCAGCGCCGCGCCGGTGGGCAGGTCCCACAGGTTCACCGCGCCCAGCGCTCCGAGCGAGAGCGTAGCCGCGAGGAGCAACGGCCACTGCCGCCGCAGCGCGTCGCGCCCGCCGA
Source organism: Dehalococcoidia bacterium (assembly GCA_021296055.1). GTDB lineage: Bacteria > Chloroflexota > Dehalococcoidia > Lucifugimonadales > Australimonadaceae > JAGWBE01. Next base: position 17,878 of record JAGWBE010000034.1, read on the forward strand.
GCAGGTCGGACGTCGCGTACAGTGCGAGCGCAGCGCCCAGCGCAAGCAGCAGGAAGCCGATGGACATGACGTGAGGGTGCAGGTCGCCCAAGACGAAGCTGAAGGCGGGGAACTCGTTGATGGCGTTGGGGACGATGCGGCTTGCGCCGAACCACCACCAGAAGCGCGCCGGTCGCCAATCGGCGCTCGCCTCCACGCCCGGCGGCAGGCTCTCGATCCCTAGCCACGACCAGAAGGCCGCCGACCCGGCCCCTGCGGCCTGCGCCAGGTAGAGCGCCCCACCCAGGTTGCTCGCAAACAGCAGCAGGAAGACGCCGCCCAGCCCCGCCCCCACCGCCGCCGCCCGCGAGCCGCCGCCGCGCCGCACCAGCGCAACCACGACGCCGAAGGCCGCCGCACCCGCCATAGCCGCCGCTGTTGCAAGGCCCAAGTTGTAGGCCACCGGCGTGGCCAGGCCGGATAGGAGCGTGAGCGCGCCGATCATCCAGTAGCCGAAGTAGTAGTAGGAGACCGCTTCGCCCGCCAACCACGGGTCGCTCGGCGGGAATACGGGGCTGGTCACTAAGGCGTTCAGGAACATGAAGTCCATCGGCTGCTCGGTGTGCGATATCTCCGGCGTCGTCGCGCGGTAGAGGGCGAACGCTACGAACACGCCGATGAACACGGCCTCCGTCGTGAGCACGAGCCAGCGCTCCCTGCGCAGGAACGCCAACATCTCGCCGCCCAAGCGACGCGCCGCCAGCCACGAAAGCGCCGCTGCGACGATTACCGCAAGCAGCACCGACCAGCGCGAGTTAGGGATGATGGTGGAGAAGGCTGCGAGCCACGCCACGAACGCGACGAGCAATAGGGACAACGGTTTGGCGAACGCGTAGCCCCGCCCGGGCAGCGAGCCGAACGCACGGTAGGCCAGCGGGAAGACGACGAAGCTGAGCGCCTCCAGGAGCGCGAGCCACAAGAAGAGCGAGGCGTACATAGACTAGACGGGCTGCCGATCTTCGAGGAGCGCGTCCACGAATTCGTCCGTGTCGAACAGCGCCACGTCGTCCAACCCCTCCCCTGCGCCGATGAACACGATGGGCAGGCGCAGTTCCTGGGCAATCGCGACGACGATGCCTCCCTTGGCGGAGCCGTCCAGCTTGGTCAGGAATACGGCGTCCAGTCCCGGCGCTTCCTGGAAGGCGCGCGCCTGCTCCAACCCGTTGTGCCCTGTGGTGGCGTCGAGCACGAGGAGCGTCTGGTGGGGCGCGGCGGCGTCCTGGCGTTGCAGCACGCGCTTGACCTTGCCCAACTCTTCCAGCAAGTGCGCCTTGTTGTGCAGGCGCCCGGCAGTGTCGAGGATAAGCAGGTCCGCGCCGCGCGCGGACGCGGCCTGGTAGGCGTCGAAGGCCACCGCCGCCGGATCGGAGCCTTGCTGGTGCGCGATGACATCCACCTTCAGGCGCTCGCCCCACGCCTTTACCTGCTCTATGGCGGCGGCGCGGAAGGTGTCGCACGCGCCCACGGCCACTCGCTTGCCCATCCGTCCGTAGTGATGCGCCAACTTCGCCACGCTCGTCGTCTTGCCCGTCCCGTTCACGCCCACCACCAGCAGCACGAAGGGCTTGACCGGCAAGTCCGGCTGGTCGTACCAGTCCCATATCGACGGGTCGGCCGGGTCGAGCAGCAGCGCCATCTCCTCCTTGAACAACTCCGCCACCGCATCCGCGTCCACCGCGCCCTCCGTGCGGACGCGCTCGCGCACGGCGTTCACCAGTCCAAGCGAGGCGTCCACGCCCACGTCCGCCGCGATGAGCGCCTCCTCCAGCCCCTCCCACAGCGCCTCATCGCTCAGCGCTGCGCCCTCGAATAGCGAGCGGATGCCACCGCCCCAACCCTGGCGCGTGCGGGCGAGGGCCCGGTGCGTCGTCTCCTTCTTGCGGAATAGGCGAAAGACCATAGGGCGAGTTAGGGGAGCAAGCCTCCTGCCTCGTAATGGTACGGGCGCGCAACCCGCCTCACAACCGCCCGCCGACGGCCAATCCTCGATCGATCGCTTTTGCGTTACGGCGCAGGGACGAGCTTCAAATCTGCCTTTAGAGGGGCAAGCGCCTCACGCCTGCCGGTAAGGAATGACCTCCGCGCCCGATTCGCGCAGCACCACGAGCACGTCGGGCGCGGACGCGGCGGCGATGCGCTCGATGAGCGCCTTCGCGTCCACTTCCGACACAGGGGGCGTGTCGGCGCGTTCGAGCATCGTAACGCGCCAGCCTGGGATGCGGCGCAACTCGTCCGCCAGGGCGCCCGCGTCCTCCCCTGCGGCCAGCATGACGCGCTTGGACGGACGTTCGGCGCTTGCGGAGCGCTCCGGCGCGGCGGCGCGGTCTTCCCGCAGCACCAGCGCGTAGTACGCGCCCACGGCGCCCGCCGTCAGCAGCACGGCGACGGCCCAACGCGTGTCTTGGAAGACATAGGAGGTGAGTTCGTCCTCGAAGAGACGCAGCAGCAACGTAGAGAGCAAGGCGATGAACGCGCCCATCGCGCTGAGCACGGACGCGCCGAAGACGGCGAAGATCGTGAGGCGGCGCGGCAGCGAGTGGCGTTCCTCGTCCGTTCCCGCCTCGCGCTGCAAGCGCCGCCACTGGTATGTCCACAGCGGCGCGCCGATAGTCAAGGCGGTGAGCGCCACGGAGAGTTCGGTGGACCACCAGCGGCCTTGGTCGAAGAACACGCGGCCCGAAGGAGCGACCAGCCCGATCAGCACTGCGACCAGGTAGACCGTTCCGACGGTGAGCGTCCCCAGGCCGACTGCGGCCATCAGGTAGCGGTAGGCGCGCATGCCCTGCGTGCCGGGGCCGAGTCCCTCCTCCTTGCGGGCGACCCACGCGTGATAGCCCCACGCGGCCAGGCTCGCCGCCACACCCGCGACGGCCACGGGCGCGACCTCCAGCTCCTGCGCGACGCCGCGCGATTGCGGCTCCAACGCCCAATAGAGCGCGCGGCCAAGCAGCATCCCCGCGAAGGCGACCGCCGTGGCCGCGCCTCCGAATACGCCCAGGCCGTAGACCAGCCATTGGCGTATCCACGAGCGCTCGTCGCCTCGCGCGGCCCGCAACCAGTGCCACCACCACGCGGGCGCGCCGACGAGCGCCAGGGACGCGCCGATGCGGAGGCTCTCGGCGTTGAAGGCGCCCGCATCTCCGGCGATGGTCGTCGTGAACAGCGCGCCGTATGCCGCGTCGAGGACAGTCGCAAGAAGAACCCCGGCGCCCGCGAGCATCACCGCAAGTCCGCCGCCTGCGCCGGCGTAGAGGTAGAGACGGCGCAGCGCCATCGACCATTCGTCGCGCTCGTCTGGCGCGCCTTGCGCGGCGTGGACGCGCCAGTGGTAGCCCAAGACCGCGCCCCAGGCGACTACCCCGCCGATCTGCTCGGGGCGAGCGTCGAGGTCGAGCAGCCCTTCCAAGAGCGCGATGGCGAAGCCCGCGAAGAGAGCGGCGCTGACGGTCAGGACGCCGTACAGGTAGAGACTGGACGACCACGCCTCGCCGGGGTGCTCCCTGGCGCTTCGCGCTCCCAGCCGCCAGAAGAGAAGCCAGACGGGCGCGCCCGTGATAACGGCGGCCAGGGCGAAGGCCGCAAGCGCAGGATCGTCCACGAGCAGGCCGCCGCCTGGCAGGAGCGCCGCCAGCAAGGCATGCGCGCCGCCGCCCGCAACGAACAGGCCGACGAAGGCGACGCCGTAGAAGAAGAATTGGCGCACGGCGGCGGCGCTGAGCCCCTCGCCGCCTTCGCGTCGCCGCAGGAGCGCGATCACGCCGATGACGATGCCCACCGGCACTAGCATCGACAGCAGGCCCGACAGCGCGAAGAAGACTTGGTCCATATTCTGTTTCTCCTACGCGGCGGTCTCGGGGGCGGGCTTGAGGTCGCGCGGCGAAGGACAGGACCACACGGGATAGCCCGGCTCGGCGAGCCGCCAGTCCGCGTCCGCACGGTCTAGGCGGTACGGCTCCTCGTAGCCGGAGCGCCGCTCGTAGAGCGGCGCATAGGCTAGCCCTCGGCGCTCGTAGCGCTCCTCGATGCGCACCCGCACGGTCGCCGAATCTCCCCGCACGCGCACGTTCGTCAGCCGCGCGCTGAATCTCATCTCGCGGTAGACGCCGCGCCGGTCGAGCGCGTCGATGAAGCCGTCGAAGGCACAGTCGGCCTGCGCCTCTTCGCTAAGGAGCGCGTAGGCGTCCTCGTATTCGCCCTCCACGATGGCTTGCAAGTAGCGCTGCACGACGCCCTCCGGCGCGCCGGGGTCGAGCGCCTCCACGCCGCGGTCGATGGTGAGCGTGACGATGACGGCGGCGAGCGCGAGGGCCGCAACACCGATGCCCGCGCCCCACAGCCACCGGTTTGGCGTAACGCGGTCGATGGCGCCCTCCCCTGCTCTGCCGCCTAGATAGCCGCGCGCAGTCTAGACCACGGCGGACGCGGGAGGCAGTCGCGGCGGGGTGTGGACGTGGCGGCTCGGCGTCCTTAGGCGGAAGAATCGGGCGCCGCCGTCAGCCGCAGCGTGAACTCCGCCGGTTGCCGCGTAGCAGGGGCGAGTCCGGAGACCGCGATGATCGCCCGCCCCTCGATGCGGAAGACTGCGCGTCCGTTCGCGTCCACCTCGATGGCGCGCACTTCTAGGTCGGCGCCCTGCCCCGCCACAACGCGGAGCACGTAGGGCTGCGCCACGCCGCCCTTAGGGACGCGCACGAAACCCTCCGCCGTCCAATCGCCGTGGTCGTCCTCCGCGCCGTCCGCGAACCCTGTCTCCGCCAGCTCGATGGCGTCGATGCACCACCCCGCGCCGTGGGTGGACTCGTCGGTGATGTACTCGAAGCGCACGTGCGCCACGCCGCCCGCGTAGTCGTCGAGGGACGCCTCGGCCTCCGTCCAACCGTCGGACGCGCCGGTGTACGCCGGGCCGAGGGCGAAGCCGAGCGGGTTCTCCGTCGTCGTCCCCGTTGCGGGAAGCGCCTCCCAGCGCTCGCCGTCGCGCGAGGCCGACACGTAGGCGTAATCCCAGCCGTCCTCGATCGCGCGCCAATGCGAGAAGCGGAGCGTCGCGCGCGTCAGGCCGGTGAGGTCGAATTCGCGCGTGAGGCGCGCGTTCACGCCGTCGGCGGCGTTGCCCCACCAGCAGGAATCGCCTTCCGGCGGCGGCTCGGGGATGATGGGCGTGCGCGTCCGCCCCTCAAAGACGACCTGGAGCGGCTGGGGCGCGTCTACGCCTAAGTACCACGCGCCGAACTGCGGCGCGTGGCCCTCCGCCTCGCCAGGCCCATCGAGCCGGCGCTTCACGACGGCTTTGCGCGTGGCGAAGGGGTTGGCGAACCTGCCCTCGTCGGCGTCGGCTACGTTGGACGCGATCCAGTCGCCGAATATGCCCTCGAAGTCGGCGCCGGGGAGTTCGCGGCGGACGAGTGCGTCGATGGCCTCTACGCCATCCCGCTGGTCGGAGGAAAGCTCGGCGAGGGGCGCGGCGCCGTCAAGGCGGGACGCGAGGTAAGTGAGGAACAGCGATGCGGCGGCGTAGTTGGGCGCCGCGCCGGAGAGCGTCAACGGCCAATCCGTGAGGGATGATTCGGGGTTGTCCAGGTAGGGGAAGAAGGGAAAAGCGCGGAGACCCAACGCGCGGACGGCGTACTCCGACAGGCCCTCGTTCAGCCATCCCGCCTCCGTATCGTCGGCGAGGCGATGGACGGCGTGCTGGAGCTCGTGCGCCAGTGTGCCGGTGAAGCCGGGGCCGTCGATGGGCGCGCCGAGGTTCATCGCCAGCATGGCGCGCTCGTTGCTGTGGGGGTAGACCGCCTCGGGCAATGTGTCCAACGCAGTGACGTACCCCCCTACTCCGCCCCGCAACTCCGCGACGAGCACGGTCAACCGGCCCGGGAATGCTTCTCCAGGCGCGGTCAAGCGGAAGACGCCGGGATGGATTGTTTCGTCGTAGCGCTTAGCGACCTTCGCCAGAGCATCGCCTTCCACGCTCAACCCATCCTCAACGTACCAAAGCGCGTGCTCGCCCACGCGGCGCAGCGTGGCGTGGACTAGGTATGGCTCCAGGGCGACTACGTCCAACAGCGTGAAGGTCTCGCGTCGCCCGAGCGCCTCGTCGCGGTACAGACGTTCCGGCGGCAGCGGCGCAGCCTCGATGCCCAGGTAGCGCCGGGCGAGGGCGAAGCGGTCGGCGGCAGGCGGTTTGGGAAGCGGAGAGGCGAGCGCCGGGGGCGTGGCGGTGGGAACAGGCGCGAGCGCAGTAGCCGCGGTAGGCGTTGGCGGCGCGCCGGGCGCACAAGCGAGCGCCGCTAGGCAGAGCGTAAGGGCGGCAGCGGCTACGAGGGCTTTACGCAAACTCCCTCTCCCTGGCGGGCGGCCATCAGTTGTATTCGTTCATCGCGGCGTCGACGCCGGAGGCGATGATGACCTTCACCGCCTCCACCGCTTGCGCGAGCGCCGCGTCCACCGCCTCCTGCTCGCCGGGGCTGAAGCCGCCCAGCACGTGGGCTATCGCGCCGGACTCGGGGCGGCCTACGCCGATTCGCAGGCGCGGATAGTCCTGACTCCCGAGCGATGCGTTGATGGAGTTCAACCCGTTGTGGCCGCCGGAGCCGCCCGACGGGCGGATTCGGATGCGCCCGAGGGGCAGGTCCATATCGTCCAGCAGGACGAGCATGCGCGAAAGCGGCGCGCCGAAGCGCTGGCGCAGATACGCCGCCGCCTCTCCGCTGCGGTTGACGTAGGTGCGCGGCTTGGCGAGCGCCGCTTCGCTGCCTTCGACGCGTCCTTGGCCGAGCACGGCCAGCCTGCGGCGCTCGTTGAGGGCTATGCCGCACTCCTTGGCCAGCAGATCTACGCAGCGGAAGCCGACGTTGTGGCGCGTGCCCTCGTACTGCGCGCCAAGGCCGATCACCACCCAACGCTCCGCGCGAGACTGGAGGCGGCGCTGGCGCAAGCGCGCCCACATCAGGCGGGCGCTCCATAGCGCGACACGAACACCTCCTCGTCCAGCACCTCCACCTCAAGAGCCTGCGCGTCCGCCAGCTTCGATCCGGCGTCCTCTCCCGCCACCACGAAGTCGGTGCGTTTGGAGACGCTGCCGCTCACCTGCCCGCCGAGCCGCTTGATGTAGTCATGAATCTCCGAGCGGGTGAAGCGTTCGAGGCGCCCCGTGACCACCAGGCGCATGCCGTCCAACGGGCGCGGCCCTTCCGCCTCCGCCGCTTGTTCGCTTTCCAGCACCACGCCCGCCGCGCCCAATGCTGTGACGATCTTGCGGTTGGCTTCCACGTCGAAGTGGCTTCGTATGGCCGACGCCATAATGGGGCCTACGCCCGACACGGCCTCCATCTCCTCGACGGAGGCGTCCATAAGCCGGGGGAGGCTCCCGAATTGACGCGCCAACGCCTCCGCCGTCTCCCGCCCCACGTGGGCTACGCCCAGCGCGGCGATGATCTGCGCCAGCGGGCGCGTCTTCGTGGCCTCGATGGCGGCGAGCAGGTTGTCGGCG
>JAGWBE010000002.1 GCA_021296055.1 Dehalococcoidia bacterium
CTGCTGCCTCCCGTAGGAGTGGGGGCCGTGTCTCAGTCCCCCTCTGGCCGGTCGTGCTCTCACACCGGCTACCCGTCGTCGGCTTGGTGGGCCGTTACCCCGCCAACTACCTGATGGGACGTAAGCCCCTCCACTGGCGCCCGAAGGCTTTCACCCTTCAGCCTGCGCCGAAGGGTCACATGCGGTATTAGCCCGGATTTCTCCGGGTTGTCCCCCGCCAGTGGGTAGGTTGCTCACGCGTTACTCAGCCGTCCGCCACTTGCCGGCCCAGGCGAACCCGGACCGACCCGTTCGACTTGCATGCGTTAGGCGCGCCGCCAGCGTTCGTCCTGAGCTAGGATCAAACTCTCAGACGATTCAGGCTCCCCCGAAGGAGAGCCTTCATGTCCCGATTCGACAAATTTCCGTCACCCTCAAAGGTGAACGGGGCGCTTTCCTTCCACTATTCGCTTGTTAAGGCGCCCGAAGGCCAAGGCCCCTCTATGGGGGCTTGGCAACGGTACACACCTCCGGCGGCGTTGTCAAGCGCCCCGGCCCCCAATCCGCTACATCCCCGGCAGCCGCTCCCCCGCCACGCTCGCGGCGCCCGCCCGCGCCTCCAGCCGCGCCACCTCGTCCCACACCTGCTCCGCGATCAGCCCCGCCCCCTGCGCCGCGTCCAGCACGCGCCAGCGCTCCGGCTCCTCCTCCGCGAGGCGCAGATAGCCCGCGCGCACTCGCTCGTGGAAGGCCAACGGCGCGCGCTCGAACCGCTCCTCGCCGCCGTCTTGCGCTCGTTGCCAACCGTCGCGCTCGCGGTCGGCGGCGTCGCGCTCGTCGTACAGCGCCGCCTGCGCGCGGGCGCGCATCAGCAGCGCGTGGGGAGCGCCGTCCAGCAGGAAGGTTACGTCCGGCCACACCCCTCCCGCGGCCAGGTGGTTCGCCGCCCGCACCGCCGCCAGGGGCAGACCGCGCCCGTAGCCCTGGTAGGCCGTGGTCGAGTCGGCGTAGCGGTCGCACACCACTATCTCGCCGTCGCGCAGCGCGGGTTTGACGACCCTGCGCACCAGCTCCGCCCGCGCCGCCGTGAAGAGGAACAGCTCCGCCTCGTGCGTCATCGAGCGGTCGTTCGACTTGAGCCAATGGCGCAGGTAGTTGCCGAGACCGGTGCTGCCCGGCTCGCGCAGGTGGGAAACGCGCCGCCCTGTCTCCCGCAAACGCTCGGCCAGCAGCGCCGCCTGCGTGCTCTTGCCCGAGCCCTCGCCGCCCTCGAAGGAGATGAACAGCGCCACGGCCTAGCCCCTGCGGATGGTGACCCGGCGGCGCGGCTCGCGCCCCGTGCTGAACGAGCGCAGCCGCGCCTCCTCCGCGATGCGGTGCTGCATCCGCCGCACCACCGCGCTCTGCGGGTGCAGTTCCACCGCCTCCTCTTCTCCCTCGACGATGCGCCCTACCCCGGCCTGCGCCTCGTCGCGCGCCGCGTCGAGGACGCCCTCCGCCGTGAAGGAGTCGTCGTCCCTGGCGAGGCGGTCGAGGAAGTGACGTACTTGGTCAGGGGTGTTGCGGCGGAGGACGTAGACGGGCTTGGACAGCTCCTCCGCCGCTTGGATCGCGCTCGCCCGCCGCCGATAGTGCGCTTTGGTGGTCAACACCACATCCGCCGCGTCGGGGCGCTCGACGACCGACGCCTTCAGTCCCGACGCGCGCGCCGCCTCCGTCAAACGTTCGCCGCTCACGCCGAAGGTGAACACTTTGACGCTCCACGCCCGCGGCGGCCTCTCCGGAGCGACGGGCGCGCCGTCTTGGGCTTGGCTGCGCCCCGGCGTTGACTCGCGCCGCCGCTCGACCCGGCCGTCCTCCCCTACCCAGCGCACCTCGGCCGGAGCCAGCCCGCCGCGCAGGATTCGATCGACGGCGCTTGCAACGTCGGCGTGCACCGCCACGCAGTCCCAACCCTGTATCTCCACCAGCACGTCGAAGGTCGGGGGCGCGCGGCGCTCGAGCACCGTCTTCTGCGTCCTGCGGCGTCGCGCCTCCTCGTCGCTGAGCGTGACGGTGTGGACGCCGCCCACGAGGTCGGAGAGGGTCGGATTCGCCAGCAGGTTCTCCAACGTGTTGCCGTGGGCAGTGGCGATGAGCTGCACGCCACGCTCGGCGATGGTGCGCGCGGCCAGCGCCTCCGCCTCGGTCCCCATCTCGTCGATGATGATGGCCTCCGGCATGTGGTTCTCCACCGCCTCGATCATCACTGCATGCTGCTTGGCCGGAGTAGGGACCTGGAGGCGGCGCGCCCGCCCGATCGCCGGGTGGGGCACGTCGCCGTCGCCGCCTATCTCGTTCGACGTGTCGACGATGACGACGCGCTTGCCCGCCTCGTCCGCAAGCACCCGCGCCGCCTCGCGCAGCATCGTCGTCTTGCCCACGCCCGGCCTGCCCACCAACAGGACGCTGCGCCCCGACATAATCATGTCGGCGATGACCTGCGCCGTTCCTCCGACTGCTCTGCCGACGCGGCAGGTGAGGCCGACGACCTTGTCCGAGCGGTTCCGCAGCGCCGAGATGCGGTGGAGCGTGCGCTCGAGGCCCGCGCGGTTGTCGCCGCCGAACGGGCCGATGCGCGCCATCACTTGCTCCAGGTCGGCCTGCTCCACCTCCACGCTGCTCAGGTAGAGCGACCGCGACGCGAAGCGCGCCTCCGGCAGCCGCCCCAGGTCGAGCACTACTTCCAGCAGGTCGTTGCAGTCGGGCGCCCGCTCGATGGGCCGGCGGACGCGCTCCGGCAGCCGCTCCAACAGCATCGCCAGTTCGGGGTCGATCACGCTCGAAACCGCCCGCGCCTCGTTCGCTTGCATCGTCCTACGCCCGCGCCAACGCCATCGCCGGTTCGTCTACCCGCTTGGCCACCGGGCGTACGAGCACGCTATAGGCCGCGCCCAACTCCCAACCCGCGCGCTTGAGCGCCAAGGCCAACGCCGGTTGGTGGCCTTCCACAGCCCACGCCGCCCGTTCGTGCCCCCACGCCAAGCGCGCCGCGTCGCCGACGAGCGCGGGCGCCGCCGCCGTTTCGTCCGGGTGCAGCAGCGCGTCGATGACCAGATCCTCGCCTTGGTGTGCGAGCCGCGCCCAGCCGCGAACCTGGCCGCCCTCCTCCCATAAGTACGTGCGTTCCTCTCCCCAAGCCCGCTCCTGCGAATCGCGCCACTGATCAAGCGTCAGTCCCGCCGCCGACCGCACGCTCGCCGGGACAGCGGCGTTGTAGAGGCGAAAGAGCGCCTGCTCGTCGCTCGGAAGCGCCGGGCGCAGCAGCAGGCTCGCGCCGCCCGCGCCCGCGCGCAGCGGACGCTCCGACCTGTAGGCCTCTCCTAGGTGTGCGCGCGCGAACTCCGCCCGCTGCGCTGCGCGATCCGCCTCGCCATCGAGCGGCGTCCGCAGGAACAACCGCTCCCCTCCCCCCTCGGCGACGCACGACGCGCACGCGTCGAACAGCGCCTGCGGCATCCGCTCCCCATCGTCCCTGGCAAACAGGCGCGACACTTCCCACGAACGCGGCCCGCTTCTCGGGCGCACCTCCGCCAGGGTGTCGAGCGCGGCGCCGTCCACGCCCACCACCGCGCGCCCGACCGAACGGGGCGCGATGCTCCGGCGCGCCATCCGCGCGGGCGTCAACCGCTCCCCTGCCCGCCCGGCTTGCCCGCGCACGATGGCCAGGTTCTCCCCGGCCAAGCGCCCGGGCAGCAACTGGCGCGGCGCGTCCAACGGATGGAGCGAGCGCACCCTCATGCCGGCAGCGCCCCTTGCGTCAACCTATCCGCCCCGCGGCGTCAACGGCTCCTGAGCGTCCATAGCCTGCCCCCCTCGGCGCGTCCGGCCCAACCCACGCCTCGCCTCCGATGTTGCCCGTCCGTGCGCCATGCTCACCGCGTCCGCGTCTTGGCCTCCCGCTCAGGTGCGCCGAGTATACGCCCGCCCCGCCGCCCCCGGCAAACGGCGCGGTATGGTAAAACGCAACGCGAACGATGGCGCGGCGCGCCCGCGCCCGGAGGCTCCCCATGCTGTACGACCTGCGCACCTACACCCTGCGCCCCGGCGGCGTTCCCGAGTTCGAGAAGCGCTTCGCCGAAGGCTTGCATGTCCGCGAGCAGTACTCGCGCCTCGGCGGGTTCTGGCATACCGAGGTCGGGACGCTCAACCAGGTCGTCCATATCTGGCCCTACGACGACATGGCGCACCTCGAGCGCGTCCGCGGCCAGGTCGCCGCGGACGACTCCGGCCTGTGGCCCCCCAAGGGCGGCGACCTGATCTTGGAGATGGAGTCGGAGCTGCTGACGTCCACGCCGTGGATGCGCGAGTGGACGGAGCCCCAGGAGTTGGGCGGCTACTACGAACTCCGCGTCTACACCTACATGCCCGGAACCATCCCCGAGGTCGTCCGCCGCTGGGAGAAGGCCGTGCCCGCCCGCGAGAAGTACTCTCCGCTCGCCGGGCTGTGGACGAGCGCCGCGGGCGTGAACAAGCTCCACCACCTCTGGCCGTACCGGAGCCTCGACGACCGCTCCCGTCTCCGCGCCGAGTCCACCCGCAACGAGGAGTTCTGGCCGCCGTCGCCCCCCACGGGCGAGTGGATGCTGCGCCAGGAGAACAAGATCCTCATCCCCGCGCCCTTCTCGCCGATGCGCTAGCCGATGCGCCTCTCCCGCCTCCTCTCCAAGACGCTGCGCGAAGACCCCAGCGAGGCCGAAACCGCTAGCCATCGCCTGATGCTGCGCGCGGGGATGCTGCACCAGGTGGCGGCGGGCGTGTACGCCTACCTCCCCCTCGCGCTGCGCTCCCTCGCCAAGATCGAGCGCATCATCCGCGAAGAGATGGACGCCGCCGGGGGGCAGGAGGTGCGCATGCCCGCCCTCCACCCGCTCGACCTGTGGCAGGCCACGGGGCGCGACCAAACGGCGGCGGCCATCCTCTTCCAGCTCCGCGACCGGCGTGGGCGCGACCTGCTGCTGGCGCCTACGCACGAGGAGGTGGTCACCTCCATCGTCAAGGCCAACGCCGCCTCCTACCGCGACCTGCCGTTGCTGGTCTATCAGATACAGACCAAGTTCCGCGACGAGCCGCGCCCCCGCGCCGGACTGCTGCGCGGGCGCGAGTTCGACATGAAGGACGCCTACTCCTTCGACGCCGATTGGGACGGCCTCGACCGCTCCTACCAGAGCATGGTTGAGGCCTACTCCAACGTCTTCCGCCGATGCGGTCTGCCGACGATGGCCGTCGAGGCTGACAGCGGCGCGATAGGCGGCAAGGATTCGCACGAGTTCATCATGCCCGCCGAGAGTGGCGAAGACCTCGTCCTCCACTGCCGCGCCTCCGGCTACGCCGCCAACGTCGAGCGCGCCAAGTCCATCCCCCCGCCCGCTCCTGAGCCCGACCCGCTGCCTCTGGCGCTCACCGACACGCCGGGCGTCATCACTATCCCCGACCTCGCGCGTTTCCTCGGCATCCCTGAGGCGCAGACGCTCAAGGCCGTCTTCTATCAGGCCGACGGCCAGACCGTGCTGGTGACCATCCGCGGCGACATCGAAGTCAACGAGGTGAAGCTGAAGAACCACCTCCGCGCCAACGACCTCCGCCTAGCCGGGCCGGAGGAGGCGCGCGCCGCCGGGCTGACGCCCGGCTCCACCTCTCCCATCGGCATCGAGGGCGTGCGCACTATCGCCGACGAATCGATACGCCAAGGCGCCAACTTCGCGGCCGGGGCGAATCAGCCCGACAAGCACTACGTCAACGTCAACTATCCCCGCGACTTCAACGTGGACGAGGTCGCCGACATCGCCCGCGCCCAGGCGGGACACGGCTCTCCCGACGGCGCGGGCATGCTCGAAGAGGTGCGCGGCGTCGAGGTCGGCCACGTCTTCAAGCTCGGCGAGTTCTACGCCGACGCTCTCGGCGCCAGCTTCATCGACGCCGACGGCGCGCCGCGCTCCATCGTCATGGGCTGCTACGGCATCGGCGTAACGCGCCTGCTCGCCGCCGCCATCGAGCAGAACCACGACGACCGCGGCATCGTCTTCCCCGCGCCCATCGCCCCCTACCACCTCCACCTCGTCTCCCTCAATCCCGACCAGGAGCAGGTCCGCGAGGCCGCCGACCGCCTCTACGACGACCTGCGCGCCGACGGCTTAGAAGTGCTCTACGACGACCGCCAAGAATCGCCCGGCGTCAAGTTCAACGACGCCGACCTGCTCGGCCTGCCCGTCCGCGTCGTCGTCAGCCCCCGCAACCTGCGCGACGGGGTAGTGGAGCTCCGCGCAAGGCGCGGCGGCGAGCCGCAGCGAGTCCCCGCAAGCGAGGCGGCGGCGCTGGCGCGCGCGATGTTGGCGGAGGGGTAGCAGGATAGGGAGAAGCGTTTCCGCCTGCGGCCTTTCCGCAACCAGGCTCCCTTATCCGTCGTTCCCGAGGAGAGACTGAGCGTTGCGCCGCGCGGCAATCCTCGGCTGGCGACGGGTGCTAGCATAGCCTCGTGCGGGCGCGCCCTGCCTTGAATGGGACGGGTTGCTTTACCCCGCCGGAAAGATTGTGATATGGTTCACCAGCCGCAGGAACGCCCGTGAAGGGCAGGCCCTGGTGGGTCTCCGGCCTTCAGTTCGCCGGCGTCGGCTGGTACATGGCGACGGCCATCGTGCTGGGAACGCTGGGGGGCTGGTGGCTTGACCGGCAGGCGGGGACGGCGCCGCTGCTCCTCCTGCTGGGCTTGGCCCTGGGCCTCACGGCCGGCTTCTACGGCGTCTACCGCATGACGACCTCATTGACCTCCGGCCAACGCCGCCCGCGCAGCGAACGGGAGCCGCGCCCGTGAGCCGCGCCGTCCTGCTGCCCGTCGCAGGCGGCGCCGCCGCGCTCCTGATCGTCGGCTTCGTCATCGGCGCGGTGGGCGCGGCGATGCTCGGACGCGACGCCTTCCTGCCCGTTCCCCAGGTGCACCTCGCGCCCCAGCCCATCGCCTGTCTCGGCGGGACGATGGCGGGGACGGCGTGCGAGGGCGGCTTTGCCGTAACCAACACGCTGCTGTCCGCCTGGGCGACGACGCTCGTGATTCTGCTGGTGTTCGTTGGAGGCACGCGGGCGATGCGCCTCGTCCCCGGGCGCTTGCAGAGCCTCATCGAGATGCTTATCGAGGCGCTGTACGGCTTCATCACGAGCGTGGCGGGCGAGCGCAACGGGCGGCGCTTCTTCCCGTTGCTGATGACCATCTTCCTGTTCGTCGCCTTCAACGCGTGGATGGCGCTGCTGCCCATCTACCCGTCCGTCGGCTTCACCGCGCCGGGCGCCGACCACGTTACGACGCACCTCTTTCGCTCGGCGGGCACCGACGTGAACATGCCGCTGGCGCTGGCGCTGGTCTCCTTCGCCTTCGTGGAGATATGGGGACTGCGCGTACACGGAATCGGCTACCTGCGGGAGTTCGTGCGTCTGGGCGGGCTCTTCGGCGGCCTGCGCCGCCTGAACCCCGGCCAGATCTTCTACGGACTGGTCGACGCGGCCATCGGCCTGCTGGAGCTGCTGAGCCACCTGATCCGCCTGCTGAGCTTCACCTTCCGCCTGTTCGGCAACATGCTGGCGGGCGAGATCGTGTTGTTCATGGTCACCTTCCTCGTCATCTTCCTGGCCCCCATCGCCTTCTACTTCTTGGAGATACTGGTAGGCGGCGTCCAGGCCTTGATATTCACCGGACTCTCCCTTGTGTTCGCCGTGATGGCCGTCGCGCCGCACGCCGCGCACGATGAGGAGCACCACGCGGACGCCGCGCACGAAGCGGCCCGCTGAGAGAGGAGCACAGAACTATGGAAGCGCTTGCCGTTCTCGCCCAGGCCGCCGAAGGCACGGCCATCGGCTCCGAAGCCGCCAAGTGGTTGGGCGTCGGTCTGGCCGGGTTGGGCCTCGCCGGAGCCGGCGTGGGCCTGGGCATCCTGGGCAACGGGGCGATGAACGCCCTGGGCCGCAACCCCGACGCCCGCGACGCCATCGTGCCGAACATGGTGCTGGCGTTGGCCTTCACCGAGGCCATCGGCATCTACGGCCTCGTGACCGCCATCCTCCTCATCTTCGTGGCCTAGCGCCGACAGAAAGGGGGCTGCGCCGTGCTAGCAGCACCGTTGCTCGCGGAGGAGGGGGCGTCCGGCATCGGAGCGCTCGGAGTCGACCTGACGAGCCTGCTCGTCTATCTGGTCAACTTCGGCATACTCCTGCTCATCCTCTACTTCTTCGCCTACAAGCGCGTCTTGGCGATGCTGGACGAGCGCTCCGGACGCATCAAGGGAAGCCTCGAGGAGGCCGAGCGCGTCCGGCGCGACTCGGAGGAGCGCGAGGCCGAGATGCAGCGCACCTTCGAGCAGAACCGCCAGGAGAGCCAACGCCTGTTGGCGGAGGCGCGCGAGATGGCGCAGCGCCAGCGCGACGAAACGCGCCGCCAGGCCGAGGCCGACGTCGAACGCCTCAAAGCCAGCGCCGCGGCGGACATCCGCCGCGAGCGCGACGCGGCGGTCGAGGAGGTGCGCCAGCAGTTCGCCAACCTCGCCGTCACCGCCGCCGAGCGCATCATCCACCGCACTATCGACCGCAAGGCGCACCAAGACCTCATCGACGAGGTGCTCGCCCAAGAGGGCGCGTTCCAGAGCGACGGAGAGGCGCGCTAGATGGCCCGCGGCCCCACAGCGCGGCGCTACGCCCAAGCGCTCTTCGACCTCGCCCAGGAGCACGGCGAGACGGAGCAGTGGCTCGACCAGCTCCGCCGCGCCGCCGAGCGCCTGACCGAACCGCAAGCGGCGCTCTACCTCGGCGTCCCTCGCGTGCCCATGGAGGACAAGCTCGCCCTCGTGCGCCAGGCGCTGAGCGGCGCGCACCCCCTGGTGGTGAACGCCGTGTCGTTGATGACGCAGCGCGGGGCGGTCGGAGCGCTGCCGCAGGTCGCGAGCGCCTACGGCGAGTTGCTCGACGACAGCCTCGGCAGGGCGCGCGCGGGCGTAACGAGCGCCGAAGACCTTTCCCGCTCCCAGCGCGGCAAGCTCAGCGGCCTGCTGGAAGCAATGCTGAACAAGGAGGTCGTTCTCGACGCCGCCGTCGACCCCGCCATCATCGGCGGCGTGGTCGTCCGCGTCGGCGACCAGGTGATTGATGGCAGCGTCAGGACGCGCCTGCACGGGCTGCGGCGCAGCCTGGCCCGCGGCCCGTCGGCGGCCTGATGAACGCGCCAAGGAAGGAGTCCGAATGACCACTCGCGGACAAGACATCGCCTCGGTCTTGAAGCGCCAGATCGAGGAGTTCGGCGGCGAAGCCGCCCTCATGGAGGTCGGCACGGTCGTCGGCGTGGGCGACGGCATCGCCCGCATCCACGGCCTCAGCACCGTCGGCTACGGCGAGCTGCTCGAGTTCGCCAACGGCGTCGCCGGCCTGGCGCTGAACCTCGAAGAGGACATGGTCGGCGCCGCCATCATGGGCTCCGACATCGAGATCCGCGAGGGCGACCAGGTGCGCGCCACGGGCCGCGTCGCACAAGTCCCCGTCGGCGAGGGGCTGCTAGGCCGCGTCGTCAACGCGCTCGGCGTCCCCATCGACGGCAAGGGGCCGGTGCAGTCGTCCGCTAGCCGCCCCCTCGAGATCGTCGCGCCCAACGTGACCACCCGCCAATCGGTCAGCACGCCGGTGCAGACGGGCATCAAGGCGATCGACGCGATGATCCCCATCGGGCGCGGCCAGCGCGAGCTCATCATCGGCGACCGCTACACCGGCAAGAGCGCCATCGCCATCGACGCCATCATCAACCAGCGCGGCGGCGACCTGCTGTGCATCTACGTCGCCATCGGCCAGAAGCAGAGCAAGGTCGCGCAAGTGCTCGGCGCGTTGGAGGAGTACGGCGCCCTCGACCACACCATCATCGTCGCCGCCAACGCCTCCGACCCCGCTCCGCTCCAATACCTCGCCCCCTACGCCGGCTGCGCGATAGGCGAGGAGTTCATGGCGCAGGGCAAGGACGCCCTCATCATCTACGATGACCTCAGCAAGCACGCGTGGGCCTACCGCGAGATGTCGCTCCTGCTGCGCCGCCCGCCAGGCCGCGAGGCATACCCCGGCGACGTCTTCTACCTCCACAGCCGCCTCCTGGAGCGCGCCGCCCGCCTCGACGAGGCGCACGGCGGCGGCTCGTTGACGGCGCTGCCCATCATCGAGACGCAGGCGGGCGATGTCTCCGCCTACGTCCCCACCAACGTCATCTCCATCACCGACGGCCAGATATTCCTCGAGGCCGACCTCTTCAACGGCGGCTTCCGGCCCGCCGTGAACGCGGGCATCTCCGTCTCGCGCGTCGGCGGCGCCGCCCAGACGCGCGCGATGCGCAAGGTGGCGGGGCGTCTCCGTCTCGACCTGGCGCAGTACCGCGCCCTCGCCACCTTCGCCCAGTTCGGCGCGTCCGACCTCGACGCCACCACCCGCCAGCAGCTCGAACGCGGCCAGCGCTTGACCGAGCTGCTCAAGCAGCCCCAATACCAACCCCGTTCGCTCGCCGAGCAGGTGGCCGGCATCTACGCCGCCGTCAACGGCCACCTCGACGACATAGCGCCCGACCGCGTCGGCGACTTCGAAGAGCAGTTCATCGGCTACCTGCGCGCCAGCAAGCCCGCCGTCCTAGAGTCCATCGCCGACGCCCGCGACATCACCGAGGAGAACGAAGCCGAGCTGACGGAGGCCATCGCCGCCTTCAAGCAGACGTTCGCGTAGCGATGGCGGCGACTATGCCATGGGACGAGTACGTCTGCATGTTCAAGGGCTTGGGCTTTCAGTCCTTTAAGCTGGGAAGACTCCTGAGGCACTCGAACGGCATGCCGCCACCACACCTCTACTTCAACGACCTCAAGGGGCGCGTGTCCTTTGCGGCGCGCGCGAGCCAAGGACAATATTACTCGGCTCGCCTGTGGGACAGGCTTCCGCCCCAGCAGGAGGCAGACAACCAGCCTCGGCTGATCACCGTCGTTCCCAAGTCTGGCAAGGAGCGGGAGGCGTTCGTTGACCTCCTCAACGGGTAGGATTTAGGTATGGCGAACGTACGACTTCTGCGGCGGCGCATCCGCAGCGTTCAGAACACGGCGAAGGTCACCCGCGCCATGCAGATGATCGCCGCCTCCAAGATGCGCCGCGCCCAAGAGCGCGTCGAGGCCGCCCGCCCCTACGCGCGCAAGATGCGCCAGGTGCTCGCCGACCTCGCCGCCCGCTCCACCGCCGACGCCGCCCACCCGCTCTTCGAGCGCCGCCCCCTCCAACGCGCTGTGATGGTGCTCGTCACGCCCGATCGCGGCCTCGCCGGCGGCCTGCCCGGCAACCTCAACCGCGCCGCCGCCGTCCACCTCCGCGAGACCGACGCCCCTGTCTCTGTCATCACCGCCGGACGCAAGGGGCGCGACTTCTTCGTGCGCGTGGGCGCGGACGTCATCGCCGATTACTCCGGCCTCCCCGACAGGGCCACTGTCGCGGACTGCCTGCCCATCGTGGCGCAGGTCGACCGCCTCTACCGCGCGGGGGAGGCGGACGCGGTGCACCTGGTCTACACCGGCTTCGTGAACACGCTCATCCAGCGCCCCGTCGTCGCCCAACTGCTGCCCATCGACGCGGCGGCGTTTGGCGAGGAGGAGCCGCCCGCGTCATCCGAGTATCTGTACGAGCCGGACTCGGACGCCGTGCTCAGCTCGCTGCTGCCCCGCTTCCTCGAGATGCAGGTCTACCACGCGCTGCTCGAGGCGCAGGCCAGCGAGCAGTCCGCCCGCATGGTCGCCATGCGCAACGCGACCGAGGCCGCCGAAGATATGATCGACTCGCTCACCCTGGAGATGAACAAGGTCCGCCAGGAGAGCATCACCAACGAACTACTCGACCTCGTAGGCGGCGTAGCCGCCCTCGAGGCGTAACTCCCAGGAGGCCCCACCTATGGCCGAAGGAACCCAAGGCAAGATCGTCCAGGTCATCGGCACCGTCATCGACGCGGAGTTCCCGCCGCAAGACCTGCCCGCTATCTTCAACGCGCTCGAACTCGACGCCCCCGGCGGCCGCCTCGTCCTCGAGGTCGAGCAGCAGGTGGGCAACAACTGGGTGCGCTGCCTCGCCCTCGGCGCGACCGAGGGCGTCGCGCGCGGCATGACCGTCCGCGACACCGGACGCCCCATCGCCGTGCCTGTCGGCGAGCCGAGCCTCGGGCGTATCTTCAACGTCGTAGGAGAGCCGCTCGACGACCTCGGCCCCGTGGACGCCAAGGAACTGTGGCCCATCCACCGCGAGGCGCCCTCCTTCGAGGAGCAGAGCGTAACCGTCGAGATTCTCGAGACGGGCGTCAAGGCAATCGACCTCATTTGCCCCTTCACCAAAGGGGGCAAGGTCGGCGCGTTCGGCGGCGCGGGCGTGGGCAAGACGGTCATCATCCAGGAGCTCATCCGCAACATCGCCAACGTCCACCAGGGCTACTCGGTCTTCGCGGGCGTAGGAGAGCGCTCGCGCGAGGGCAACGACCTGTGGAACGAGATGAAGGAGTCGGGCGTGCTCGCCAGCACCGCGCTGGTGTTCGGCCAGATGAACGAGCCGCCGGGCGTCCGCCTCCGCGTCGGCATGACCGGCCTGACGATGGCGGAGTACTTCCGCGACACGATGAACCAGGACGTGCTCCTCTTCATCGACAACATCTACCGCTACACGCTCGCCGGCATGGAGGTCTCCGCGCTGCTGGGGCGCATGCCCTCCGCCGTCGGCTACCAACCCACCCTCAGCACCGAGATGGGCGACCTCGAGGAGCGCATCACCTCCACCACCAAAGGCTCCATCACCTCCTTCCAGGCCATCTACGTGCCCGCCGACGACTACACCGACCCCGGCGTCGCCACCACCTTCGGCCACCTCGACGCCGTCATCGCCCTCGAACGCTCCATCGCGGAGCAGGGCCTCTATCCCGCCGTCGACCCCCTCACCTCCTCATCCCGCGCCCTCGACCCCAACGTCGTCGGCGCCGACCACTACCAAGCCGCGCGCGGCGTCCAGTCCGTCCTCCAGCGCTACAGCGACCTCCAAGACATCATCGCCATCCTCGGCGTGGAGGAACTCTCCGAAGAGGACAAGATCACCGTCGCCCGCGCCCGCAAGATCCAGCGCTTCCTGTCACAGCCCTTCTACGTCGCCGAGCAGTTCACCGGACGCGAGGGGCGCTACGTCCCCACTACCGAGACGGTGCGCGGCTTCAACGAGATCCTCAACGGCCAACACGACGACGTCGCCGAGCAGGACTTCTACATGGCCGGAACCATCGACGAGGTTGTGGAGCGCGCCGGCGAGCGAGCGGGAGCGAGCGCGTAGCAATGGCTCCCATGCGCCTCGAGATCCTCACCGCCGAGCGCTCGCTCTTCGAGGGCGACGTGGACGCCCTAACCGCCCCCGGCGCCGAGGGCGAACTGGGCATCCTGCCCCACCACGCGGCGCTGATGACGGCGCTCCAGCCCGGCGAACTCCGCTACCGCTCCGGCGCCGAGGAGACCCAACTCGCGGTGACGGGCGGCTTCATGGAGGTCACGGCGAACCGCGTCGTCGTCCTCGCCGACGCCGCCGAGCGCGTCGAGGAGATCGACGTCGCCCGCGCCGAAGAGGCCATGCACCGCGCCCAGCAGAGCATCGCCGAGCGCACTGAGGACGTGGACCTCGACCAGGCGCTCCAATCGCTGCGGCGCGCCCGCGTCCGCCTCGACGTAGCCCGCCGTCGCCGCCGCCGAGGCTCCGGCGCCCCCGAGCGCGAGGGGCAAGGCTAGCAGACACAGGCGCACGCCGCGCACTGCCAACCGCCCATTGACCGCTCGCCGCACGACGGGCACAGTGAGCGTATGCCTGACTGCGCTTCCTATATCGGCTTTGGCGTACAGCCGAACAGCCCTGGCAATTGCACTGTTCGCCTGAAGGTCGGCGGCAGAGCGCGCCTAGTCCAAGCGATGCTACAGGCCTCGGGATTGGCGGAGAGCGTGACCCCTCGAACCGGCAGCGTATCCGGAGTCTCTAGGTCATACGGTGGCCTAGAAATCGCCTACGCTGAATGGGATTGGGTTACCTACAGGTTGACGGGAGTGCGCAACGATGCGGCCTTGAAGGAATTCCTGGCGTTCTCGCAACACCGCATCGTCGTTGGTTTGCCTGGGGTGAACATGTGCTATGCGCTAGGCCCCTATTCGCGCTTCGATGAGGAAGGCGAAAGTGAGAAAGCCAAGTTTGGAAGGCTTGTTTACGGAGCCAAGTACGAGAGCGACGGTGACGCAAGGGCAGTGCTGATTCAAGAGACCGTCCAGTTCGTCCAGCGCCACCCGAGGCTGCGGTCAGTCGAGGCAGTGACGGCGCCGCCCAGGTCCGCGTCCACTGCGCGCAACCTGCCACTGGGTATGGCAAAGGCGCTTGCGGAAGCACTAGGGGCGCATCTTGTAGAGGTCCGAAAGGTCGTTGCCACCGAACCGCAGAAGAGCTATGACGATGCTGATACCGAAGACACTGTGGCAGCGCGCGTGGCGAACGGCATGCGGGTCGATACTCCGGTCGGTGGCGCTGTGCTCATCGTCGACGACACGCTCGGCTCCGGCGGAACCGTCAAGGAGGCAGCCCGAGCCTTGCGGCAGGCAGGCGCCCGGTCAGTGTATGGTCTGTGCGCCGCGAAGAATGCAAAGTTCAGGACGGGGGGTCTGAGCTTGTCGAAGGAGCATTGGCAATGAGCGCTGCCGTGACGATTCGGCCTGCGGACGCGGAATACCCGGAGGGTCTGCGCTTGCTGAAGAAGCCCCCGGCGCTCCACGCTGTCGGCAACCTCGACCTGCTCAAGCGCCCAGCGATTGGGATATGCGGATCGCGGGCCGCCTCGCCAGAGGTGCTGCAGCGCGCCTACGAGTTCGGCCAGGAGGCGGCGCGGGGCGGGCTGGCGCTCATCAGCGGCTACGCCAAGGGCGTCGACCGCCAAGCGCACGCAGGCGCGATGGAGGCGGGAGGCGCCACCATCGCCGTGATGGCCGAAGGAATCGCAGGGTTCCGCGTGACGCGAGAACTGGTGCCGCTCATCGACCTAGAGGCGAACTTCCTCGCGGTGTCTATGTTCGAGCCGGAAGCGCGCTGGCAGTCCTGGCGGGCGATGGAGCGCAACAAGGTCATCGTCGGCCTCTCGCTGGGGCTGCTGGTAGTGGAGGCGCGCGAGC
Source organism: Dehalococcoidia bacterium (assembly GCA_021296055.1). Classification (GTDB taxonomy): domain Bacteria; phylum Chloroflexota; class Dehalococcoidia; order Lucifugimonadales; family Australimonadaceae; genus JAGWBE01. The sequence goes on from JAGWBE010000002.1 coordinate 15,219, forward strand.
GCGGCGGCACAATCGACGCTGCCCTCGAGTGTGCGCGGCAAGGAAAACCCCTCTGGGCGGTGGCATACACGGAGGAGCGGCCAGGCCGCGAAGGCAACCGCATGCTGCTGCGGCAGGAGAAGGCTCTACCCCTGGCGAAGATGGGCGACGTTAAGCGAGCGCTGGAAGCCGCCGCAGCGGGGATTCCACAGCGCGCGGGGCAGCTGACGATGAGCGGCGCATCGGACTAACGCCCCCGGCCCTCACCCCAGCAGCTGCCACGCCCCCCCGGCCGCCAGCCCGGCGCCCACCAGCACGACGAACCATCCGAAGTTGACGCGCCCCGCGAGCGCAAGCAGCGCGCGGATGGACGCGAACCCTACGATTGCTGCTACGACTGCTCCCACCGCGCCCTCTCCGCTCATCAGCAGCCCAGAGTCGAGACCGGCGAAGAGCGCCGCCCCCACACTCGCGGGGATGCTCATCAGGAAGGACAGGCGGAGGGCGGCTTGCCGCTCCATCCGCCGGGTCAGCAGCGCCGCGAGCGTCAGTCCCGATCGGCTGAGGCCGGGCAGCGCCGCCGCTCCCTGCGCCAAGCCCACCAGCACCGCGTCCGCCAACCCCGCCTCCCCTTCCATGCGGATGCCGCCAGCGGGGCGCCGCAGTTGGAGCGCCCCGCTCGCCATCATCAGTGCCCCGATGGCCAGGGAGACAACCGCGCCCCCGCCCGCGTTGGGCAGCGCGTCGCCTAGCGCCAACAGCAACGGCAGCGCGACGGCGGCGCTGACTAGGGTGGCGACGACTAGGAAGCGGAGGCGTTGTGAGCGCGGCGGCCCGCCGGGGAGCGCCTCCGCCGCAAGCTGCGCCACGTCGGCGCGGAAGGCGACCGCCGCCGCTAGTCCTGTACCAAGGTGCAGCCAGAGCGCAAGCGCGAGCGCCTCGTCCGGCTCGCGGCCCAGCAGGTAGGCGCCCGCGAGCGTAACCGCCCCTTGCGAACTCACGGGCAGCCACTCGAAAACGCCCTGGAGCAAACCAAGCAGCGCGGCGGTCAACATACGCGCGATGGTAGCCGCCCGCGCCCCAATCGCGCAGCGTGCGCACTGCCCCGTCTGCGGTAGAATCCCCTCAACCCATAGGAGGCGCACGCACGCTATGGCCATCTGGGACGACCTGTTGTCGGACGAAGACCGCGCCCGCTACGAGTACTACCTGGAGCAGAACCCGCGCATTCTCGGCAAGCGCCCGGTGCTCGTGGTGATCGACGTGACCAAGGGGTTCGTCCAGCGCGGGCCGACCCTCGAGCGCATGCGCGAGGTCATCAACAACTGCGGCGACGACGGATGGGCGGCGGTGGCGCCCATGCAGTCGCTTATCGCCCAGGCACGCGAACTCGGCGTCCCGGTCATCTTCACGCGGGGCATGCCCAGCGGCCTGCGCGGCGGCGGATGGGCGAACCGCTCCCGCGCCGCCGGCGACGCGGAGATGATGGAGCCCGCCGAACTAGCCGTCCGCGCCGAGCGCTACGAGCTCATCGACGAACTCCAACCTCTTCCCGGCGAGCCGGTGCTGGCCAAGCGCTCCGCAAGCGCCTTCTTCCAGACACCGCTGCTCGAGTACCTGAACGAACTGGACGCGGACACGCTGGTGTGCGTCGGCGGGACGACCAGCGGCTGCCTGCGCGCCACCGTGGTCGACGCCGCCTCCTCCAGCTACTACGTCGCCGTCGTGCAAGAGGGCTGCTTCGACCGATTCGAGGTCAGCCACAAGACCAGCCTTATGGATATGAACGCCAAGTACGCGAAGGTGATTAGCCTGGCCGAAGCGTCGCGCTACCTCCGCGAGGACGCGCAGCCCATCCGCGCCCCCCTTCGCGAGACCGCAGCCGCAGGCTGACGCCGCCCCGAACGAGGCGTCCCGCCCGGAATCAAAGCGAGATTCCCGCTTTCGGAGACCTTTGCATAATCCCGCGCCTCTCCACGCAGGGAGCGCCGAGGGGCGGCCAGCTCCTCGGCTTGGGACGTGGGGGTATCCCCCCGCAAAAGGTTTTTTATCTCTTGGGGGTGGAGGATGGGGAGACAGAGCAGTACGCAAAGGTTTCGCGGGAATCTCGCTTCGCCTTTCACACAGGGAGCGCCGAGGGGCGGCCAGCCCCTCGGCTGGGGGCGTGGGGGTATCCCCCACAAAAGGTTTTTTATCTCTTGGGGGTGGAGAGACAGAATAGTTACGCAAAGGTCTACTTTCGCGGGAATGACAGAGAGAGAACAACGCCGAACGGCCCCGGCGCGCACAGAACGCGCCGGGGCCGCTTGGGTTGACGCCGAGGGCGTTTAGCCCGCCGCGACGGGCGCGCCGCCTACCATGCCCTTCAGCGCCACCGCCGACGCGGGGACGACCGAGCCGTCCAGGTCGACGTGGCTCGCCTTCACGGGCAACCGGTCGGAGACGCCCGCCCACTCGGCGGTCTCCCTGCTCACCTTGCCGTACTTGAAGAACTCGAAGAGGGCCTGGTTGAACATCTCCGGCTGGTCGGACTGCCCCTGGTGGCCGCACTCGTCGGGGTAGAAGAACTGGATGTTCTCGAACCCCACGTCCTCCTGCATGAACCCGTTCTCCACCGGGCTCAGCACGTCCTGCTTGCCATAGAGGTAGATGCCCGGGATGGTCATGCGGTTGAAGCGGTTGACGGTGCTCATCTTCTGACGCAGCTGCGGGTCGGTCTGCAGCAGCTCGCGCGCCGCCACCTGTGCATCGTAGGAGTCGCGCTGACGCAGCGCGGCGTCGTTCCGCATCTTGATGAGCTCCGGCCAGATGACGCCCTCCTTGTAGATGATCCCCTCCATCAGCACCCGCATGCTCTCCTCCGAGCCGTCCCAGTCGGGACGCACGTAGGCGGGGTTCGGCGTGAACTTGCCCTCGCTCGGCCCCACGCGGCGCGCCGGGTCGACCAGGTCGCCCACGCCCCCCGCGATGAGCGCGAAGCTGAGCACACGCTCCGGGTAGTTCTGCGTGAACTGCACGCTGTTGGTGCAGCCCATCGAGTTGCCGGAGATGTGCGCCTTGTCGATGCACAGCGCGTCCATGAAGTCCTTGATGAACTCCACGTGGCTCAAGGTGCCAAGCTTCGGCCAGTACTCCTCGCGGGTGTCGGCGTGGCCGAACCCCGGCATGTCGGGGCAGTACACCCGGAACCCGTTCGCCCCCAGGAAGGGCGCCATGAAGCGGAACCCCGCCGTGCCCGACGAGCCGTTGATGCCGCCGTGCAGCAGCACCACCGCCGGGCCGGTGTCGCCAGCCGTCACGTAGTGCGCCTTCGCCCCGTTCCCCAGCCGCACCCAGCGGCTGGCTATGCCCGGAATGTGGACGATGCCCTCCTCGGTCAGGCCGCGGCTGCCCGATTCGGGTCCGATCTCCGTAACCATAAGTGCGCCTCCGCATTGAGATGCGCTCGATTCTACACGCCCGGCCTAGCGCGCGCTGACGTGCGCTACAATCGGCACATGGCGCGTCCGCCGACCGCTTCAAGCATCCCCGCCCTGCGCTGTCGCGCGTCGGGAGCCGCCGACTGATGGCGCTCGTCGGCTACGTCTCGGACGAGCGCTACCTCGCCCTCGCGGGCGTCCACGTCGAGTTCATCGCTGCCGACGGCGCGTCCACCGCCGCCCTCTCCCGCGCGTCGGGCGCCGTCCACGCCGAATTGCCCGCCGGGGACTACGCCGTCGTTCTCGCCAAGGACGGCTTCGGCGCCAAGCGCGGCGCCGTCCGCCTGCCCGCCGCCCAGCCCCATCACTTCCGCCTGCTCCCCGACCGCCTATGGGGCTACGCGTGGCCAAAGGCCGTCCGCGCCGGAGAGAGCGCCGAGTTCCGCGTCCACTCGCCGGAGCAATACAAGGTGGAGCTGTGGCGCTACGGGCGCGACAAGTCGCTCATCGCCCCCATCGGCTGGTACGACGAGCACGGCCCCCGCGCCACCGTCCAAGTCAGCCCCGACGGCGACTACACGCAGGGCGGCGTGCGCTGGAACAGCGTCGGCTACGCCAACCCCGACCACGTGCAGCGCGTTGCCGCCCCCGCCCGCTCCGGCCTCTACTACCTCCACGCCAAGGGCGAATCGGGCGCCTTCTTCTCCTTCCCGTGGGTCATCGCTCCCGAAAAACCCTCCGCGCCCATCGCCGTGCTCGCGCAAGACCTGACCTGGAACGCCTACAACAACTTCGGCGGACGCTCCAACTACATCCATCCCGAGGGTCTGCCCTCCACGCCAACGGCCAACGCGCGCATGGAGCTCTCCCGCTATCTCGACCCGGCGCACTCCGTCTACAACGTCCGCGACTACCCGCCCCTGTCGATGGACCGCCCCGAGCTCATCAACCACGTCCCGGAGGGCGACCGCATCGCCTCTCCCATCGAGGGGCGCTCTCCCAACCACCTCGCGCCCGCCGAGTGGCGCCTGCTGGGATGGATGGAGCGCGAGGGCTTCGCCTACGACCTCTACGCCGAAAGCCAACTCGCCCGCGGCCTCGTCAACCTCGACGCCTACCGCGTGGTCGTCACCGGCCCGCACCCCGAGTACTGGACGCGCGGGATGTACGACCAACTTAAGGCGTGGGTGCACGAGCGCGGCGGACGCCTGATCTACATGGGCGGCAACGGTCTCAACTGCGAGGCGGAGCTGACGGACGGCGACGCGACGGTCGTCCACCACAACGGCGTCGCCGACGAGGTTCGCGCGAACTACGAGAGCCGCTTCCACGCCCGCGTCGCGCCCGAGGCGCAACTGCTCGGCGTCGTCTACGACCGGCGCGGCATTATGACCGCCGCCCCCTACGAGGCGCGCAACGCCGCGCACTGGGCGTTCGAAGGAACCGGCTTGGAGCAGGGCGCGCTGTTCGGCCAACGCAGCCAGCATATGCGTATCCCCGGCGGCGCCTCCGGCCACGAGACGGACAAGATTTCGCCCGCCAACTCGCCGCCTAACGTGGAACTGCTCGCCAAGGGGCTGAACCCCGACGGCGGCGGCGCAGAGATGGCCGTCTACGAGACGCCGAGCGGCGGCGCGGTCTTCGCCGCCGGGTCGATCTGCTACGTCTCATCCCTCTGGGTGGACGACGGAGTCTCACGCGTAACCGCGAACGTGTTCCGCAGGTTCCTACGGTAGATGTTTCCTACCCCTCCACTACCGCCGCCAGCGGCTCCGGCTCCTTCTGCGGGCGGCGCGCCCATATCAGCAGCATCGCCGCGGCGATGAGCGCGCCCACGCTGATGGCGAACCCCACCACGTAGCTCTGCCCCGTCGATCCGTACAGGATGCCGATGGCCGGCGGGCCAAGGCCGAACCCGATCATCGTGGCGGGGAAGACGATGCCCCGGATGCTCCCCAGCGACGCGCGCCCGTAGTACTCCGCCCACAGCACCGTCTGCAATGTCACCGCGCTTCCCCCGCCGATGCCGAAGATCATCGCCACCATGATGGCCACGGGCGCGTTCACCCACGCGACCATCACCGCGATGGTCGCCGCTTGCAGCAGCGTCGCCCCCGCCGCGATGAAGCGCGACGGGACCCGCCCCACCAGGTAGCCCGTGCCCACCGCGCCGAACCCGAACGCCAACGAGTCGAGCGCAAAGGCGGAGGCGATGACCGCGGGGCTCAACCCGCCGTCCTCCCACATCCCCGCGCGGTGCACCAGGAACCCCGATACGGCGAAGTTGGCCAGCAGGTAGGCCGCCACCAGCTTGCGGAACGCCGAAGTGCGGATCGCCTCCGCCCGCGTCCACTGCACCTCGCCCGACCACGTGAGCGGTCCTTGCGCGGGACCCTGCCGCTCGCCGTCGGGCTCGAGGCCCATATCCTCCGGTTGACGGCGCAGCAACAGGAGCGAGATGGGGATGATGGTTACGACGATGATGCCGGCTGATATGGCAAGGGCGCCGCGCCAGCCCAGGTTCTCGATGAGGTATTGGTGAAAGAAGGAGTAGAAGATGCCCCCGGCGGCGACGCCGACGCCGATGTAGCCGATGGCCTGTCCGCGCCGGCGCACGAACCACTTGGCCACCGGCACCGCCGTCAGCACGTGCCCCGGCATGCTGAAGTCGAACGCGCCCAGCACGAAGAACAACGCCAACACCAGAGCGTAGGAGGGCGCGCGGCTGATGGCGAACAGGATGGCCGCCGCGATGGCCGCCGCAATCGCTAGCAGCACGCGCGCGCCGTGCCTGTCCACCAACGGCCCAAGCACAATGTTCATGCCGCTGTTCCCGACGAGCCGCGCCGTCGGCAGCCAGCCTATCAATCCTCGCGACACTCCCAGGTCCGCCGCCATCGGGACGACCAACAGGCCGAAGGTGAAGTTGGCCAGGCCGTTGCTGATAGTGATAATGAGGGTGACGGCCACGACGATCCACCAGCCGTAGAACACCCCGCGCAAAGGGACTCCGGGCATGCTAGGCACAGGTCGGCCGCCGGGCGCTCTTGAAGGGCGCCACTAGTTGCAGCGTCCCCGCGCCGTCGCCTCGAACACCGCCTCCACTCGTCCGTCGCGCACGCCCACGTAGGCGTCCCAGCGGTTCATCGTAACGTCCTGCTGGTGCGTGAGCAGGAAGTAGCGGTCGCCGACGCGCAACGGCATCGGCCCGTCCGACTCGAGCACCGTCGCCTCGGCGGTGATGGCGCGCACCCGCACCCCGTCAAGTCCGTCGACGTTGGGCGGGCCGTTGGGCGCGCCGATCGCCTCGACCGACACGTCGCCGATGGCCGTGCGCTCCGACGGACGGCTGACGACCGTCCCCATCACGCGCGCCGCGAAGCGGAATTCGCTCATAAAGGCGTAGGGAATCTCCATAATGGCGTAGGTGCCGCCCTCGATCTCCGTAACCCCCTCCACCGACTGCGCCACGTCGTAGGTCCACGATTCGCCTGTGGAGACGATCTCGACGGGTAGGCCCTCCGCCTCGATGGCGCGCTTCACCTCGATGACCATCCCCATAAACCGCGCGCCCTGCGCAAAGCGCTCCTCCCGCGACGGCGCGGGCGTCTCCGGCGTCTGATGGCTCTGCACGCCGCGAAACGTCAGCCCCGGAGCCGAAGCGATGCGCTTGGCCAACGCCACGCCCTGCTCCACCGCGCGCACGCCGCCGCGCCGCATCATCGTGTCCACCTCCACCAGCACGCCGATGCTCGCCCCCGTCGCGGCTGCGCCCTCCGACAGGCGGCGCACCTGTTCCTCTTCGTCAACCGTCACCATCACGTCGGCGCGCTTGGCGAGGGAGGCGAGGCGGCGGATCTTGTCGGGCGCGACCACCTGGTTGGCGATGAGCACGTTCGGGAACCCCGCCTCCACGAACGCCTCCGCCTCCGACACCTTGGCGGCGCAGACGCCGCACACGGCGCCGCCCGCGTTCACCTGCATCCACGCGATCTGCGGCGACTTGTGATTCTTCACGTGCGGGCGCAGCTGCACGCCACCATCCCGGTAGCGCCGCGCCACCACGCCGATATTGTGCTCCAGCGCGTCCAGATCAAGCAGCAATACCGGCGTATCCAGCTCCTCCACTCGGTCGCCGGGGACGGGCGTGCGCCTCATGCGAACGCCCCTCTCGCCTCGACGCGCCACACCGCCTCGACCACGCCCCCCCGCGCCGCGTACGCCACGTCGTGGAGCGAGAACGCCGTCGAAACATCCGGCGGCAGCAGCCACACGTGGTCGCCCGCCGCCAACTCCAGCTCGGCGCCGTCGGCGCTGTCGATGAGGCCATGCTCCGCGCTGTTGGCGGCGGCGACCAGGCCGCCGTCGCCCAGGACGACCGGCTGGCCCGCGTCGCGGCCGATCGCCTTCTGCCCGCAGTCCGTCACGGCGCGGCCAGGCTCCGGCCTGCCGTTCACGGTGGCCAGCACCATCGCGGCGGGCTCGAGATGAGGACAGTGCGGCGCGTGCGCCGCGTCCAACAGCGGATAAGCGCCCGACCTCACCTCCGTTATCCCCTCGGCGGAGCCGGGCACGTCGTAGTCGTGCGTGCTGTTGCCGTAGGAGGCGACGCGCACGGTCAGACCCGCCGCCTCGATGGCGCGCCGCGCCTCCAGCAGCGCGCCGACCGCCTGCGCGTCCCGCGCGCGCAACGCCGCCGTGTCCCTCTCGCTCAGCGGCCCGCCCGCCGTAAACACACCCGCGAAGCGCAACCCCGACGCAGCGTCCACGGCGCGAGCGAGCGCGGGCGCATCGCCGAGCCGCAGCCCCGCGCGGTCGGGATGCGTCTGCGCGTCCACCAGCACGTCGATGGCCACCCCCGCCCCACTAGCCGCCGCCGAGAGCGCCCGCACGGAGTCCAAGTCGTCCGCGACCAGCGTCAGCGCTATCGACCTGGCGAGGGCGCACGCGCGCGCAACCTTGGACGCGCCGACTATCTGCGTCGTTACGAGGATGTCGCCGACGCCCGCCTGCGCGAACGCCTCGGCCTCGCCGAGCGAGACGGCCGCGACGCCCGATGCCGCTCCCTCGACCGCCAACTGGCGGTGCGCGATGGCGGGCGTCTTGTGCGAGTGCGCCGCCGGGCGCAACTTGGCCGCTCGGTTGCGGAAGAAGGAATGGACGCGTTCGACGTTCCGCTCCATCGCGTCCAAGTCGATGACTAGCGCCGGCGTGTCCAGCTCCTCGACCGGCGAACCCGGCGGCTTCAGGATAGGCCGCTCCACCTCCTACGCCCGCATCCCGCTCACGCCGAGCCTCCTCGCGGCACGACCTGCCCCGGCAGCGCCCCCGTCGGCTTGCCGCGCTCGACCACCGTCACCCCGTTCACGAGCACGCGCTCGACGCCTGCCGGCTCCAGCAGCGGCTCGTCCCACGTGGAGCGGTCGGCGACTGTCGCGGGGTCGAAGAGCACCAGGTCGGCGTGATAGCCGCGCGCTACGCGCCCGCGCCGCGCTAGGCCGAACCGCTCGGCGGGCTTGCCCGTCATCTTGTGGACGGCCTGCTCCAACGTAAGGAGCCCCCGCTCGCGCACGGCGAGGCGCAGGACGCGCGCGTGGCAGCCGAACGCGCGCGGATGCGGATGCGGCCCGTGGTAGATGCCGTCGCTCGCCACCATCATCTTCGGATGCGCCGCCGTCTTGCGCACCATCTCGTCGTGAACCTCCGGCCCGCCCGGGCGATGGTTCACCGTCAGCGTGTACGGCGCCTCGTCCACCAGCGAGCGCATCGCGAACTCCCCCAACGACTCCCCAGCCTCCGCCGCCGCCTCTTCAACGGTCATGCCGACATAGGAGCCGGTGCGGTTCGCGGAGATCACCTGCTTCGCCCCGGCGGCGTAGTTCTCCGCTAGCACGCGGTCGAGATGCTCGCGCATGCGCCGCTGTTGCGCGGGGTCTTTGGCGCGCTCGCGCAGCGCGCGGTCTCCCCCCTGCTGCGCCCACGTGGGCAGGCTGTACTGCGGGAAGTGCGTAGACCCCGCCGGGTACAAGTACGACTCGAACGTGAGGTCGCACTCCTGCTCCGCCAACTCCAGCAGCGGCTCGCTCACCTCGTTCACGTACTCGTGCGCCACGTGCATCTTGGCGCCCGCGCGCTTGCCTATCTCGATCGTCTCCCGCCACGCGCCCTCGCGCCCCAGGATGTTGTTGCGGATATGCGCGTTGTACGTCCCGCCGTACTCTCCCGCCACCTTCGCCAACTCCGCCAGCTCGTAGGTGGGCGCATAGGCCGACGGCTGATAGTCGAGCCCCAGGCTGAGGCCGACGGCCCCGGCCTCCATCCACGCGCGCAGCGTGTCCTTCTGCGCGTCCAACTCCGCGCGCGTCGCCGGACGCGGCGCCCACCCCATCGCGCCCAGCCGTATCGCGCAGTGCGGCGCTTGCGGCACGACGTTCGCGGGCGAGCGGCCCGGGAAGAGCGACAGGTACGCCTCGGGCGTAGGCCAATCGACGCGCAGGTCGGTTTCGCCGTAGCAGAACAGCGTCGTCTCCCACAGATCCTCCGCCAACTCCTTGGGCAGCCCCGCCCAACCGAACCCGTCCGGTGCGGTGAAGTGCGTCGTTACGCCTTGCAGCAGGCTTCCGTAGCGGTGGCCGTAGCCCAGCAGCGCCATCTCCGAGTGCACGTGCGCGTCGATGAACCCAGGGCACAGAGCCTTGCCTGCGGCGTCCAGAATCTCCAGCGCCTCCGCCCCATCGAGCGCTCCCACCGCCTCCACGCGCCCGCCGAGCACGCCAACGTCGGCATTGCGCGCGGGCGCGCCTGTTCCGTCGATAACGGAGGCGTTGCGGATGATGAGATCGAAGACGGCCATAGCAGCAGCGCCGATTATAGCGGGCGGAGGGAGGAGCCCTTTAGATTCTCTCGTGGCGAACGGGGCGGCGGCGAGTTATCTGCTCCACGCGGCGAAGCCTAGGCCGACAGTGGCGTGGTGAGCGGGCACGTAGTCCAGCACCTCCGCCTTCGCGCCCGACGCTTCCGCAGCCGCAGCCGCGACGATCCATTGGCGGTATTCGGCGGTCGAACCGCGCAGCGTGTCCGAGTCCAGGTCGAACAGCGGCGCGAGCCGCTCGCCTCTGCCGCGGCGCAGCTGCTCCAAGCACCACCTGTCCATCGTCACGTCGATGTGCCCCGCCCTGTAGCCGAACGGGTCGCCCGACAACCCGCCCGCCGCCAGCAGCGCGACGCGCCGAGCGTCGTCGCGGAGCGCGTCCGCGATCGCGCGCCCCAACTCATAGCAGCGCCGGCCGCTCGGCGCGGGCGCGCGCCGCGTGTTGACGAACAGCGGCACGACGGGCGTTTCCGGCGGCAGTATGCGCAGCGCGGGGGCGATGACCGTGCGCGCGCCCTCCGCGGCGCGGGCGGCGGGCGCTTGCGGGTTCTGAAACTGGCTGTACGTCATATCCAGTTCGCGGTCCACCAGCTCGACCAGCAGATGCTGCGCCAGCTCCTGCTCGCACAGGATGGCCGCCTGCTCTTCCGCCGGGTCTTCCCCGATGGGCGCGTACAGCGGCGAGCCGGTGATTTCGCGCCCTGTGTAGAGCGTGAGCTGCGGTGCCTGCGCTTCACCGAAGACGGCGCCCCCATCGTCCGTAACCACGACGACCGCGTCCGGCGCGTAGGCCGCCGCCCGCTCCCGCAGCGCGTCGAACGCGCGCTCCACCCGCGCGTGGTGCTCCGCCACCGCCTCCGGCGTCTCGGTGGCGAAGGCGTTCGGCTGCGGCGTCCGCCCGGCGAGCGCCGCGTGAATGTCGGGCCAGCGGTCGGCGGGCCGGTAGGCGGCGGGGTTGTGAGGGCAGGCGAGGACGAGACCCGGCATCAGAGCGCCTCCGCGCAGAGGAACTGCGGCGATGATAGCAGGGGCGCGGGCCCCTTGAGCGGAGGCGCGGGGCGGTGTCAAGCGGATTCGCCAACGAATGGCGCCGAACTTGCTTGACAACCTGTAAAGGGGCTTGTACTATTGCGAGCTTAGGAAGGTATGCCCTCCACCCACTTGCGCCACCTGCCCAGCCGCACACCGTAACGACCCGCGAGACCAAGGCCTAGCGCGTGCTAGGCCTTGTTCGCGTTGGCCACTTTCGCACTTAGGGAGCGACCATCTATGGCAACCCTCGCCAGCACCCCCTTCGCCCGTCCGCACGAGGAGCGGCGTTCCTTCGGACGCCTCCCCCACGTGTTGGAGCCGTCCAGCCTAATTCAGCTCCAGATCCACTCCTTCGAGTGGCTGAAGCGAGAGGGCATCCGCGAGCTGCTGGAGGAGGTCAACCCCATCCAGGACATGACCGGCACGCACTTCGAGCTCCACTTCGGCGAGCACGAGTTCCGCGCGCCCAAGGCCACTGAGCAGGAGTGCCGCGAGCAGGAGGCCACCTTCGACGCCGCCCTCTACGTCACCGTCAAGCTGGTCATCCGCGAGACCGGCGAGATCAAGGAGCAGACGCTTTACTTCGGCGAGCTGCCCCAGATGACTCCCACCGGCACCTTCGTCATCAACGGCGCCGAACGCGTCGTCGTCAGCCAGCTTGTACGCTCCCCCGGCGCCTACTTCACCCGCGTCGTCGACCCCGGCACGGGCCGCGGCGTCGCCCTCTCCAAGATCATCCCCTACCGCGGAGCATGGCTCGAGTTCGAGACCAGCCCCAAGGACATCATCTCCGTCAAGGTCGACCGCAAGCGCAAGGCGCCCGTCACCACCTTCCTCCGGGCGCTCGGCTACGAGTCGGACACCGAGCTGCTCGCGCTGTTCGAGGATGTGGACACCAATCCCGAGCACCCCTACATCCGCACCACGTTGGAGAAGGACCCGGTCAAGACGAGCCAGCAGGCGCTCATCGAGATCTACCGCCGCCTGCGCCCCGGCGAACCGCCCAACGTGGAGACGGCGCGGACGCTGCTGGACAACCTCTTCTTCAATCCGCGCCGCTACGACCTGGGCCGCGTAGGCCGCTACAAGATGAACCGCCGCCTCTCCGGCGAGGCGTCCAACGACGCCCGCACTCTCACCCGCGACGACCTCATCGCCATGATCCGCACCATCATCCGCATCAACAACGGCGAGGAGCGCGCCGACGACATCGACCACCTCGGCAACCGCCGCGTCCGCGCCGTCGGCGAGCTGATCCAGAACCAGCTGCGCGTCGGCCTCCTGCGCATGGAGCGCGTCGTCAAAGAGCGCATGAGCATTCTCGACCAGGAGCAAGCCACCCCCAGCGCCCTGGTCAACATCCGCCCCGTCGTCGCCTCCGTCCGCGAGTTCTTCGGCGGCTCCCAGCTGAGCCAGTTCATGGACCAGACGAACCCCTTGGCCGAACTGACCCACAAGCGCCGCCTCTCCGCCCTCGGCCCCGGCGGCCTGTCGCGTGAGCGCGCGGGATTCGACGTGCGCGACGTTCACTACTCGCACTACGGGCGCATCTGCCCCATCGAGACGCCCGAGGGGCCGAACATCGGCCTGCTCGGCTCCCTCGCCACCTACGCCCGCATCAACGAGTACGGCTTCATCGAGACTCCCTACCGCCGCATCCACCACGCCATCTCCTCCGCCGACCCCGACCTCGTCGGGCGCACCGTGCTGGAAGAGGTGCAGGACGGCGACGGCAAGCGCATCACCGCCGCAGGGCACGCTGTCTCCGCGCTCGCGGCCAAGCGCATCGCCGCTCTGCCGGAGCGCGAACTGCGCGTCCGCTCCTACGTGAAGGCCGGCGCAGGCGACGACATCATCTACCTGCCCGCCGACGAGGAGGACAAGTACATCGTCGCCCAGGCCAACTCCATCCTCGACCGCAAGAACCAGTTCGCCGAGGAGCGCGTCGAGTGCCGCGTCTCCCAGACCTACTCCATGGAGCCGCCCGACCGCCTGCACTTCATCGACGTCTCCCCCATGCAGACCGTCAGCGTCTCCACCGCGCTCATCCCCTTCCTCGAGCACGACGACGCCAACCGCGCCCTCATGGGCTCCAACATGCAGCGCCAGGCCGTGCCGCTGCTGCGCCCCGAGGCGCCCCTCGTCGGCACCGGCATGGAGCGCCGCGTCGCACGCGACAGCGGCCAGATGGTGCTCTCCAGCGTGGATGGCGCCGTCATCTCCGTCACCGGCAACAACGTCACCATCCTCGACAACGACGGACGCGAGCACCGACACCCCTTGCGCAAGTTCGTCCGCTCCAACCAGGGCACCTGCCTCACCCAGCGCCCCATCGTCGCCCATGGCGACCGCGTGGCGGCGGGCGACCCCCTGGCCGACAGTTCCTCCACAGACCACGGCGACCTCGCCCTGGGACAGAACGTCCTCGTCGCCTTCATGGCGATGGACGGCTACAACTTCGAGGACGCCATCATCGTGTCCGAGAGCCTGGTGCGCGACGCCAAGTTCACCTCCATCCACATCGAGAAGTACGAGGTGGAGTCGCGCGACACCAAGCTCGGCCCCGGCGAGATAACCCGCGACATCCCCAATGTCGGCGAAGACGCCCTGCGCGACCTTGACGAGGAGGGCGTCATCCGCATCGGCGCCGAGGTCGGCCCAGGCGACATCCTCGTCGGCAAGATCACCCCCAAGGGCGAGACGGAGCTCACCGCCGAGGAGAAGCTCCTGCGCGCCATCTTCGGCGAGAAGGCCCGCGACGTGAAGGACACCTCCCTCCGCGTTCCCCACGGCGAGCGCGGCAAGGTGACCGACGTGCGCGTGCTCACCCGCGAGAACGGCGACGACCTCCCCGCCGGCGTCAACAAACTCGTCCGCGTCTGGATCGCACAGACGCGCACCCTCTCCGAGGGCGACAAGATGGCTGGACGCCACGGCAACAAGGGCGTCGTCTCCCGCATCATGCCCGTCGAGGACATGCCCTACTTGCCCGACGGCACGCCCGTCGACATCATCCTCAACCCCATCGGCGTGCCCTCCCGCATGAACCTGGGCCAGGTGCTGGAGACCCACTTGGGCCTCGCCGCCCACAAGCTGAACTACCGCGCCGTCACTCCCGTCTTCGACGGTGCCGACGACACCGCCATCCAGAGCGCCCTCGCCCGGGCGTGGCTCGTGGACAGGGCGGGCGCCGGCCCCAATGGGAACGGCCCCGAACCCGACTGGAGCGCCGCCCGCGCATGGATCGAGGAGCGCGGATTCGACGCGGCCAAGGCGCTCGGCGAGGGCCACCCCCAGGTCGCTATCGACGCCTGCCTCAAGGTGTGGTTGGAGGACTCCGCCAAGCGGCGCGGCGAGGAGCCTAACCCGGCCGCCGCCGAGGCGTCCGGCCACGAGCTCTACACCCTGGCGCTGGAGGCGTCCAAGCACACCAACGACGCGCCCCCCATCATCGGCAAGTCCACGCTCTACGACGGACGCAGCGGCGAACCCTTCGACAACCCCGTCACCGTCGGCTACATCTACATGCTCAAGCTCATCCACCTAGTGGAGGACAAGATCCACGCCCGCTCCACCGGCCCCTACTCCCTCATCACCCAACAGCCGCTCGGCGGCAAGGCGCAGTTCGGCGGCCAGCGCTTCGGCGAGATGGAGGTCTGGGCGCTGGAAGCCTACAGCGCCGCCTACAACCTCCAAGAGATGCTCACCGTCAAGTCCGACGACGTGGTCGGGCGCGTCAAGACCTACGAGGCCATCGTCAAGGGCGAGGACATCGTCCAACCCGGCATCCCCGAGTCTTTTAACGTGCTCGTGAAGGAGCTCCAGAGCCTCGGCCTCGCCGTCGAACTCCGCTACGAGGAAGACCACGCTCTCGCTCTGCCCTCACGCCTCACCTATGCCGAAGAAGAGGAGGACGACGGAACGCCCAAGGAGCCTGTCGCCGCCCCCGTCGTCGCCCCCTTGTGGGAGGCGGCGCTCGAATCGATGGAGGAAGAGGAGCAGACCCCCGCCGTCCCCGACGTCCGCACCGAGCTGAAGCAGACCTTTGGCCGGCCCGCCACCCTCGAAGGGGAAGACGACCAAGACCAGGAATAGCTCGCCGACCGACCGCCTAGCGCACGCAAGGAGACCGTACCTATGACGACCGTCGCCGACTTCAACGCCATTCGCATCTCCCTGGCGTCGCCGGAGCAGATCAAACAGTGGTCCTACGGCGAGGTGGTGAAGCCGGAGACCATCAACTACCGCACCTTGCGTCCCGAGAAGGACGGTCTGTTCTGCGAGCGCATCTTCGGCCCCACCAAGGACTGGGAGTGTTTCTGCGGCAAGTACAAGAAGATCCGCTTCCGCGGCGTCATCTGCGACCGCTGCGGCGTCGAAGTGGCGCGGGCGAAGGTGCGCCGCGAGCGCATGGGCCACATCACCCTCGCAGCCCCCGTCGCCCACATCTGGTTCGCCAAGGGCATCCCCAGCCGCCTCGGCCTGCTGCTCGACCTCTCCCCGCGCGACCTCGAGCGCGTCCTCTACTTCGCCAAGTACATCGTCATCTCCGTCGACGGCGCCATGCGCGACTACACCCGCCAGGTGCTCGAAGAGCAGCACAAGGTGGACCTCGAGAAGCTCGAGCAGGACACGGAAGCGCGCCTCGAGTCTCTCCGCGCCGAAGCCGAATCCGCCGAGGACGAGAAGCGCCGAGCGGAGTTGGAGGAGCAGATCGGCGGCGTCCAAGTCGCCCTCGCCGCGGCGAAGGAGGGGCGCGAGAAGACGCTCAAAGACAAGGTGGACGCCCTCGACAGCCTCCGCCCCCTCCAACTGCTCACCGACGCGGAGCACCGCGAACTCCAGGAGCAGTTCAGCGAGATATTCAAGGCGGGCATGGGCGCCGAGTCCATCCTCCAGATCCTGCGCCAGATCGATCTGAACGAAGAAGCGCTGGAACTCGAGCGCGAGGTGCGCACCACCTCCGGTCAGCGCCGCAAGAAGGCCGTCAAGCGCATCCGCGTCATCGAAGCCTTCCGCAAGAGCGGCAACAAGGCTGAGTGGATGGTGCTCACCGCCCTCCCCGTCCTCCCTCCCGACCTGCGCCCCATGGTGCAGCTCGACGGCGGGCGCTTCGCGACCAGCGACCTGAACGACCTCTACCGCCGCGTCATCAACCGCAACAACCGTCTCCGCCGCCTCCTCGACCTCGGCGCGCCCGACATCATCGTCCGCAACGAGAAGCGCATGCTCCAAGAGGCCGTGGACGACCTCATCGACAACGGCCGCCGCGGCCGCCCCGTCGTCGGCAGCCACAACCACAAGCTCAAGAGCCTCTCCGACCTCCTCCGCGGCAAGCAGGGCCGCTTCCGTCAGAACCTCCTCGGCAAGCGCGTCGACTACGGCGGGCGCTCCGTCATCGTCGTCGGCCCCGGCCTCCAGCTCCACGAGTGCGGCCTTCCCAAGAAGATGGCGCTCGAACTCTTCAAGCCCTTCGTCATGAACCGCCTCGTCCTCCAGGGTCTCGCCCACAACATCAAGAGCGCCAAGCGCATGGTCGACCGCTCCTGGCCCGAAGTCTGGGACATCCTCGAAGACGTCATCAAGGGCCGCCCCGTCCTGCTCAACCGCGCCCCCACGCTCCACCGCCTCGGCATCCAGGCCTTCATGCCCGTGCTGGTGGAGGGGAGCGCCATCCAGATTCACCCCCTCGTCTGCGCCGCCTTCAACGCCGACTTCGACGGCGACCAGATGGCCGTCCACGTTCCCCTCTCCCTCCAGGCCGTCCAAGAGGCGCGGAACGCCATGCTCAGCATCTACAACATGCTCTCCCCCAGCTCGGGCGAGCCTATGGTCGCGCCCACCTACGAGATCGTCCTCGGCTGCTACTACCTCACCTCCGTCCACGAAGGCGCCAAGGGCGAGGGCGCGCGCTACCGCGACCTGAACGACGTGCTGATGGCGCACGACGCGGGGCTGCTCGACCTCCAATCGGAGGTGCACGCCCGCGACGAGGATGGCGAGTGGGTGACCACGACGCCGGGCCGCATCATCTTCAACAACGTCTTGCCGAAGGAGGTGCGCCGCTACGATACCCTCATCGACAAGAAGGCGCTCAAGGACGTGGTGACGGAGGTCTACCGCCTCGTCGGCAACGACCAGACCTCGCGCATCCTCGACGAGATCAAGCACATGGGCTTCCGCTACGCCACGGTGTCCGGCACCACCATCGGCATCACCGACATCCGAGTCCCCCCGGAGAAGCAGCAACTCGTCGCCGAGGCCGAGCGCCAGATCGACGCCCTCGAAGACCAGTACGAGCAGGGCCTCATCACCGAGCGCGAGAAGTACAACCGCACCGTCGCCATCTGGCAGGGCGTAAGCAACCAGATGGACAGCGTGCTTCAGCAGTACCTGCCCGAGTTCGGCGGCATCTACGCCATGGCCCACTCCGGCGCCCGCGGCAACGAGGCGCAAATCAAGCAGATGGCCGCTATGCGCGGCCTCATGAGCAACCCCCGCGGCGACATCATCGACCTGCCCATCAAGTCGTCCTTCCGCGAGGGTCTCTCCGTCCTCGAATACTTCATCTCCACCCACGGCGCCCGCAAGGGCCTCGCCGACACCGCTCTCCGCACCGCCGACTCCGGATACCTCACCCGCCGCCTCATCGACGTCTCCCAAGAGGTCATCGTCCTCGAGGAGGACTGCAACACCGACCGCGGCGTCCTCGTCTACGCCGACCCGACGGAGGAGGACGTGATGATCGGCGGCCTCGCCGAGCGCATCATCGGCAGGGCCGCCGCCGCCCCCGTCGTCCACCCCCACACCGGCGAGATCATCGCCGCCGCCAACGAGACTATCGAAGAGCCTCAGGCCGTCCAGATCATGGAGGCGGGCGTCACCGAGGTCTACGTCCGCAGCCCCCTCGCCTGTCAGGCCGCCCGCGGCCTCTGCAAGGTCTGCTACGGACGCAGCCCCGCCACCGGCCGCCCCGCCCGCCTGGGCGAGGCCGTCGGCATCATCGCCGCACAGTCCATCGGCGAGCCCGGCACCCAGCTCACCATGCGCACCTTCCACACCGGCGGCGTCGCCGGCAAGGACATCACCTCCGGACTCCCTCGCGTCGAGGAGCTCTTCGAAGCGCGCGCCCCGCGCGGCAAGGCGCGCCTCGCCGAGATCGACGGCGACATCCTCGTCTTCGACGGCGGCGTCATGCTCGACGCCGACCGCATCAGCCAGCAGGCGGAGACGGAGGCGGGCGCGGTCGACTGGGAAGACCCGATGTACAAGCCGCCCGTCGCGGGGACGCCCGTCGTCCGCGTCGTTAACTCCTTCCCCTTCACCGACGCCTACGCCATCCCCGAAGGCTACGCGCCCGCCGTCGCCAACGGCGACCGCGTCGAGGCCGGCGCGCCCATCGCCGCCGCCGTCCCCTCGCCCGCCCCGGAGGCATCGGACGCGGAAGCCCAGTCCGCGCCCGTCGCGCTCCCCGACCTGCCCGACCTCCTCGCTCGCGTCTCCGGCAGCGTCAAGATCGCCGACGGACGCATCGAGATCGAGACGGTCGACGTGGAGATACGCGACCACGCCGTGGACGCGACCGACCAGCGCCTCGTCCGCAC
>JAGWBE010000035.1 GCA_021296055.1 Dehalococcoidia bacterium
CGCTGCGCGACGCGGCGATCCTAGAGCTGCTGTACGGGGCGGGACTGCGCGTCAGCGAAGTGGTCGGGTTGGACGTGGGAGACGTCGCCCCGGCCAAGCGCTCCGTGCGCGTGCTGGGCAAGGGCGCGAAGGAGCGCCAAGCGCCGCTGGGCAGGCCCGCCGCCGCCGCGGTGAAGGCCTACGCGCAGCACGGACGCGGAGAGTTGGCGCGCGTGGGTGGAGGCGGCGGGGCGCTGTTCCTGAACGCGAGCGGCGGGCGCCTGTCGCAGCGCAGCGTGCAGAGCATGGTGCGCTCCTACGCGGCGCGTGCGGGGCTGGACAAACGCATCCATCCGCACACCTACGCGACCCACCTGCTGGACGGCGGCGCCGACCTGCGCATCGTCCAGGAGCTGCTCGGCCACTCAACGCCGGTGGCGACGCAGGTGTACACTCACGTAAGCCGGGGAGAGGCGCGGCGTGTCTACATGAACGCCCACCCCCTCGCCCGCAACTCTCCATCCGGGTAGCGCGGAGCCGCGATGAGCGTTCTCGTAATCAACGGGCCCAACCTGAACACGCTGGGGCAACGCGAGCCGGATATCTACGGGCGCGAGACGCTTGCGGACGTAGAGGCGCGGATGCGCCAGTACGGCGACGCCGTGGGCCTCGTGCTAGACTTCTTCCAATCCAACCACGAGGGCGCGATCATCGACTGCCTCCAGGCCAAAGCGCCCGAATCGCAAGGCGTCATCATCAACCCGGGCGCCCTCGCGCACACGAGCATCGCCTTACGCGATGCGGTCGCCGCCCTCTCCGTCCCGGTGGTCGAAGTGCACATCTCCAACGTCCACGCGCGGGAGAGATTCCGGCGCCGCTCATACTTGGCGGGCGTGGCGACGGGGCAGGTCGTCGGCCTGGGGACGCAGGGCTACGTGCTGGCGATGGACTACCTCATCCATCGGGCTAACCAGGGAGGCGGCGCGTGAGCGTTCAGTTTCGAATCGACCGCCTGCGCGCCAAAATGGCGGAGGAGGGCCTCGACGCCTTCCTGGTAACGTCGCCTGAGAACCGCCACTACCTGTCGGGGTTCCGGGGCACGGCGGGTTGGCTGTGGGTTACGCAGAACGACGCGCTGCTGGCGACCGACTTCCGCTACACCGAGCAGGCGGGCCTCCAAGCGCCCGACTACCGCGTCGTGCGCGTCGGGATGGGCCTCGATTGGCTGGTGGAGGCGACGTCGGAGTCCGGCGCGGCGCGCATCGGGTTCGAGCAGGAAGGCATGACGGTCGGGTTCTATAACGCGGTGCGCGCGGCGCTCAAGGGCAAGCGTCCGAAGCGCGAGCTGGCGCCCACCGGGTCGATGGCGGAAGAGCTGCGGGCAGTGAAGGACCCGGACGAACTGCGGCTGCTCGAAGAAGCTATTCGCATCGCGGACGTAGCGGTGGAGACGGCGGGCGCGGCGCTGCGGCCCGGCATCACGGAACGCGAGGTCGCCTGGGAGTTGGAGAAGGCGATGCGGGAGAACGGCGCGGACGCGCTGTCCTTCGACACCATCGTCGCCTCGGGCCCTAACGGCGCCAAGCCGCACCACAAGCCGACCGACCGCCGCATCGAACCGGGCGACGGCGTGACCATTGACGCGGGAGCGCTCTACCAGGGTTACTGCAGCGACATCACGCGCACCTTCGTGCTGGGCGAGCCCGACGCGAAGTTCCGCGAGGTGTACGGCACGGTGCTCGCGGCGCAGGAGGCGGCGGAGGAAGCCGCGCGCGCCGGTATGACCGGGCAGGAAGTGGACGGCGTAGCCCGCGCAATCATCGAGGACGCGGGGTACGGCGACGCCTTCGGGCACAGCCTGGGGCACGGCATCGGCGTCGCCGTCCACGAGTTCCCGCGCGTGGGGCCGAACTCCGCCGCGCAGATCATCGAGGACGGCATGGTGTTCAGCGTCGAGCCGGGCGTCTACCTCACCGGATGGGGCGGCGTCCGCATCGAGGACTTGGTCGTGATGGAGAACGGGCGGGCGCGCGTGCTGACCGCCGCCCACAAGCGCAGCGTCGTCGAGGTATAGCAGCCTATGGTCGTGAACTTCGGAGACCTCCACAGGGGCCTATCGGTCGAGATAGACGGAGTGCCCTACCGGTTGGAGGAGTACAGCCAGCAGAAGATGCAGCAGCGCGCGCCAACCTACACCATCCGCCTCCGCAACATCCTCACGGGCCAACTCATCGAGCGGAAGTTCTCTGGCTACGGCATGGAACTGCGCCGAGCGGAGGTCGAGACGCGGGAGGCGACCTTCCTGTACGAGGACAGCGGCGCATTCCACTTTATGGACACGGAGACCTTCGACCAGTTCGAGATCGACGCAAGCGTGGTCGGCGGCGATGCCAAGTTCCTGGTCGATCAGGCGACGGTGCAATTGGTCTTCTACAAGGGCAGCCCGGTCAGCGTCGAGCTGCCCACCACGGCCGACCTGGAGGTGGCGGAGACGCCTCCGGCGCACCGCGGCGATACGCAGAGCGGCGGAACCAAGCCCGCGACGACCGCGACCGGTCTAGTGGTCTCCGTGCCGTTGTTCATCAACGCGGGCGACGTTATCCGCGTGGACACGCGCACCGGCGCCTACGTCACGCGGGTGACCTAAGCGGCCGGGCCGGACGCCCTGCCCCGCTCCGCCGCACAGCCAACCGCATGACCTCCGCCGTCTACACCGTCCGCGAGCTGGTCGAGTACCTGAGCGCCCGCATCGCGGACGACCCGCAGCTGCGCGACCTGTGGCTGACGGGCGAAGTGTCCGACCTGAGCCGCTCGGGCGCGGGGCACGCCTACTTCACGCTGCGAGACGGCAGCGCCTCCTTCCGCTGCGTGCTGTTCGCCAACCGCCGGGGCGTAGAGCACTTGGACAGGGGTGCCCAGGTGAGCGCGCACGGGCGCGTGAACGTCTACGAGGCGCGGGGCGAGATTCAGTTGCTCGTTGACGCCGTTATGCCTGCCGGCGCGGGCGCGGAGGGGCTAGCCCTCGAGCTGCTCCGCGTGCAGTTGGAGCAGGAGGGCCTATTCGACCCGAGCCGCAAACGTCCCCTCCCCTCGTTTCCCAAGCACATCGGCCTCGTAACCTCTCCTTCCGGCGCGGCCTATCACGACATAGTGCAGACGCTCGCGCGGCGCTACCCACTGGCCGAGGTGCTGTTCGCGCCCGCCGCTGTGCAAGGCGACGCGGCGCCGGGGGAGGTCGCCCGCGCCATCGCGGCGCTGAACGCAACGAGAGACGTGGACGTGATAATCGTGGGGCGCGGCGGAGGCGCGGCGGAGGACCTGGCCGCCTTCAACACGGAGGTCGTGGCGCGCGCCATCTTCGGCAGCGCCATCCCCGTCGTCAGCGCTGTCGGCCACGAGACAGACACCACCATCGCCGACATGGTTGCCGACCTGCGCGCGCTGACGCCGACGGACGCCGCTGTGCGCGCCGCGCCCGACGCGCGCGACCTCGCCGCCGCTGTAGGCGGCCTCGCCAACCGCGCCGGAGCCGTGCTGCGCCAGCGCCTCGCAGACCAGGCGACCTGGTTGCGAGAGTTGGAGGGACGGCTAGAGCGCCGCAAGCCGAACGTGGACGGCTTGCGGCAGCGAGTGGACGAGGCGCTTGCGCAAGCGCGGCGCGCGGCGGACGCGATGACCGGTGCGCGGCGGGGAGCGTTGGCCGAAGCGCGCGCCGCCTTGGAGGCGCTCAGTCCGGCGGGCGTCCTAGAGCGGGGCTACGCCGTGGTCTCCCTGCCTGCGAGCGGGGCGTTGGTCGCCTCTGTCAGCAGCGTGTCGCCGGGGAAGGTCGTCCGCGCTACACTGCGCGACGGGTCATTCGACGCGCGGGCGCTGCCGGAAGACGCGGCGCCGGACGCCGCGGAACGTGCGCCAAACAGGCGCGGAACAGCGAGGAAGGATGGCGGACAACCCCAACGAACCCTCTTTTGAGGCGGCGTTCAACCAGTTGCAGGAGATGGTGCAGCGATTGGAGGCGGGCAACCTGCCTCTGGACGAGACGACGCGCCTGTACGAAGAGGGCATGCGGATGGCCCAAGTCTGCAATCAACTCCTGAACGCCGCCGAGCAGCGCATCGTGCAGCTGCACGACTCCTACGCCGACGTGCAACGCCCCGCCCCCGAGGATGGAGACGGCGGCGGAGAGGAGAGCGACGAGGGAGAAGACGGTGATGACGACGAGGAGGAGCCCGGCGCGTCCCGGCCGTTATGACGCTTCGGTTGGGATGGTTCACGGCGGGGCGCGGCCCCGGCTCGCGCGGGATGTTCCAGGCGGCCCTGGACGCCATCGACGCCGGGCGGTTGGACGCGGAAGTGGAGTTCGTGTTCATGCACCGCGAGCGAGGCGAGGGCGAGGGGTCGGACGGATTTATCGCCCTGGCCGAATCGCGCGGCATCCCCATCGTCACGCACTCGTCCAAGCGCTTCCGTGAGGCGCGCGGAGACTTCGCCTCCTACCGCGAAGCGTTCGACGCGCGCAGTATGGAGTTGCTGTCCCCTCTCCCTCCGCCCGACCTGTGCGTGCTAGCGGGCTACCTGCTGATACTGAGCGACCCGATAGTGGCAGCCTTCCCGTTCGTGAATCTGCACGCGGCGCTGCCGGGCGGCCCCGTAGGCCTGTGGCAAAAGGTGATATGGGAACTGATCGACCAACGCGCGGAGGAGACGGGCGCGATGGTGTTCCATGTTACGCCCGAACTTGACCGCGGCCCGCCCGTCGCATACGCGCGCTTTCCGCTGCGCGGCGAGCCGTTCGACGCGCTGTGGCAAGCGGCGGACGGCGCGTCGGCGCGAGAGTTGGCCGCCGCGCAAGGCGAGGCGCATCCGCTGTTCGCCGCCATCCGCAAACACGGCCTCGCCCGCGAGCCGCTGCTACTGGTCGAGACGCTGCGCTTGCTCGCGGTGGGAGAGGTTCGCGTAGGCGGCGGCCAGATCACGGAGCGCGACGGGCGCCCAGCGCCGCCGCGCGACCTGACGGCGCTGGTGGACGCCGCGCTCACGGCGGAGGCGGCGCGATGAGCGAACTGCGCGAGCGCCTCGACCTCGCCGTCGCCATCGCCCTGGAGGCAGGCGCCTACGTCATGCGCTCCTACCGCGCGCCGGGCTTGACCGTGGACAGCAAGGCGGACGCAAGCCCGGTTACCGACGCCGACCGCGGCGCGGAGGAGCTAGTGCGCCAACGCCTCGCGCGCGCCGCGCCTGCCGACGCCATCACAGGGGAGGAGTTCGGCGAAGCGCCCGGAACGTCGGGCTTCCGCTGGTACCTCGACCCCATCGACGGCACGCAATCCTTCATCCGGGGCGTGCCGCTGTTCGGCACGATGCTGGCCGTCGAGCAAGACGGAGAAGCGGCGGCGGGAGTCATCGTTTTCCCCGCGCTGCGCGAGGCGGTGTACGCGGCCAAGGGCGCGGGCGCGTGGGCCGCCGACGGCGTAGACCTGAGCGCCCATGCCGTCGCCAATCCCGCCCCTGCCGCCGTGTCGGAGACAGCGGCGCTGTCGGAGGCGACGCTCTCGCAGACCAGCACGCGCATCTTCGACGACCACGGCCTCAGCGCCGCCTACGCTCGTGTTTCGCGCGCCGTGCGCACCGTTCGCGGCTGGGGCGACTGTTACGGCCACTACCTCGTGGCGACGGGCCGCATCGACGCCATGCTCGACCCTGAGCTGAAGGCGTGGGACACCGCGCCCCTAAAGCCGATTATCGAGGAGGCGGGAGGCCGCTTCACCGATTGGAGCGGCGCGCCGACCATCTACGGCAACAGCGGCATCTCCACCAACGGCCGCATCCACGACGCCCTGCTAGCCGCGCTGCGAGGGTAGGTCCTCCCTCTTACATCCCCGCTAGCCCGGCCGGCTCGCCCACCATCCCCGGCGTGCCGCCTTCGCGCTCCTGGTAGACGAACAGGAGCGGGCCATGCTCCGTCTTGCCCGTGAACGACGGCACGCCCCATGGCGTCAGGCCCACGCCGCTCACCGGCTGACCTGCGGCGGCCATGCGCTCCTGGAACGCCGCCGCGTCGTCCACCACGATCGAAATCAGCCAGTGCAGGCCCGGCCCGGCGTAGTCGTCGTACAGGCCGTCCACCACCTCCACGATCGCCTTGCCCTCGTAGGCGGCGCGCAGGAAGCAGATGCGCCCGCCCTCGGGCTCAGCGCGCCCTCGCGAGGTCGCCAGGCCTAGACCGCCTTCCGTGAGGAAGTCGTAGTCGTCTTGCCAACGCTTCGACCACCACGTGGTCTGGAAGTGGAGCACGTTCGGCCCCGCCGGGTCGTGCGGGACGACTAGCGGCGCGTCGTCCACGCCGCGCGTCGCCCGGGCGATAGTGAGCGTCGGCCCGGCGGGCGCTGCCAGTTGCAGGTCGGCGCCGTCCTCCGGCAGCGCGTGCCCGCGTTCCTCGAGGCGCGCGCGCCACTCGGCCGGGTCGTCCACGATGAGCCTGACGGCCAAGGGCGGGTAGAAGAGCATGCCGTGGCGCCGCTCGATGAGCTCGACGATGCCCGCGCCGACCTGTAGCCACGCGGCGGGCGCGCCGTCAACCTCGAAGTCGCGCAGGCGCCAACCTCCGAACGCCTCGAAGAAGGCGCGCACGGAGGGAATATCCTCCACGGCGACGCTGCAAACCAGATGCTTCGCTTCCATAACCGCTCCTATGGCGCTCGGCGCAGCGCGCGCAGCGCCCGTGGTATCGCGGGCAGCAGGTCCCCCGCCATCATGCCGGCGTCGCCCAGGCTTTCTCGCAGCGCCTCCCCGGCGGCGGCGTGGACGTGGACGCCCGCCGCCGCCGCCTCGTAGGGCGGGGCGCCCTGCGCCATAAGGCCTGCGATGACGCCCGCGAGCACGTCGCCCGTGCCGCCCGTCGCCAGCGCGGGATTGGCGAAAGGGCTCAGCGCCGTGCGTCCGTCGGGGGAAGCGGTGACGGTGTGTGCGCCCTTCAACACCACCACCTGCCCCCACTCCTCCGCCGCCCGGCGCGCTATAGCCGGACGATCGGCCTGCACCTCGTGAACGGGTAAGCGCATCAGGCGCGCCATCTCGCCTGGGTGCGGGGTCAGAACGGCGGAGGCGCGCAACTGCGCGCTCCACCCGTAGGAGGCGGCCAGCGCGTTCAGTGCGTCCGCGTCCAACACGAGCGGCGCCTCGATGGGCGGCGCGGTGAGCAGCAGCGCCTGGACGAAGCGGCGCACGCCATCGCCCACCCCCAGTCCGGGGCCGACGACGGCGGCGTTCGCGCGTTCCAGCGCCAAGCGCACCGGCGGCGCGGCCTCCTGCGTAACGGCGCCCTCGCCGCTCTGCGGAAGGGGGAGATGCGTAACCTCGCGGACTTGTGCCGCGGCGATGCGGTATACCTCCTCCGGCGCTGCGAGGTTCACGAGACCCGCGCCCGCGCGGTAGGCCGCCGCCGCCGTCAGCATCGGCGCGCCCGTGTAGTTGCGGGAGCCGCCCACTATCAGCGCCGTCCCGAACGTTCCCTTGTGGCCGTCGGCCGGGCGCGGCGGCAGGAAGGAGCGCGCCAGCGCGTCGTCCGCCAACGCCAAGTGGGCCGCATCGTCCGCTCCCCCCGGCAAGCCGATGGGCAGCGTCTCGACGCGGCCCGCGCGCGCGGCGCCAGGGAAGCGGAAGAGGCCTGCCTTGGGGAGGCCTAGAGCGAGAGTGAGGTCAACCGACGGCGTCGTCTCATCCACTGCGCCCGTATCCGCGTCGAGTCCTGTCGGCAGGTCTACGGCCACTGTGCGCAGCGCGGGGTTGGCCTGGCGCGCGTCCGAAAGCGCCTCGAAGGCGCGCCGCAGCGGTTCGTCCAATGGCAGGCGCGCGCCGATTCCCAACACGGCGTCCAGCACTAGGTCGGTGAGGGATAGGTAATTGCGCAGCGCCCATTGCCCGTCGTCGTCGAAGGCGTCCACGATGCGCAGGCGGCGGGCGCGGCATTCCTCCAACTTGTCGTTGCGGCGCGCGAGGCTGGTCATGCACAGCGTAACCAGCGCGCCCCAATCGGCCAGGTAGCGCGCCGCCACCATCCCATCGCCGCCGTTGTTGCCGGGGCCGATGAGCACGAGGACGCGCTTGCCGCGCACGTTCTCCAGCATCTGCGCCGTCCGCCGCGCGACCGCTAGCCCCGCCGCCTCCATCAGCGCGTCCGCCGAGACGCCCGCCTGCGCGGCGCGCTCCTCGACCTCCCGCATCTCGGCGGCGGTGACGACCTTCACGCGCGCCTCCCGACGACGGAGGCGACAGCGTAGGCGCGCGAGTGAGAGAGGCTCAGCGCCAAGCGCTCGAGGCCGATGCTGGCCGCGCGCGCCGCCGCCCTGCCGTGAAGGCGCACGGAGGGCGCGCCGCTGGGAGCGCGCACCACCTCGATCTCGCGCCAGCCCACGCCATGCGTTCCCGTGCCCAATGCCTTCATCACCGCCTCCTTAGCCGCGAACCGCGCCGCCAGTTGGGGCGCGCGCCCCCGGCAGTAGGCCGCCTCGCCAGGCGTGTATACGCGCTCCAAGAATCGCTCGCCGAAGCGCCGAAGCGTACCGGCGACGCGCTCGATCTCGATGATGTCCACGCCCACGGCCAGGCTATCCTCGCCCTGTTCGTCCATGCCAAGAGGCAGTATAGGCGACAGCGCGCCCGCTGCTATCATCGGGGTAGGCCATATCGGGCAAGGAGCAGGCATTGGCGGCCACCATCATCGACGGCAGGCTCATGGCGGCGGACATCCGCGCCGAGATCGCGCAGGAAGTGAGCGAACTTCGCACGCAGTCGGGCGTGCAGCCGGGCCTCGCCGCCGTGCTCGTGGGCGACGACCCCGCGTCTGCCGTCTACGTTCGCAACAAGCGCCGCGCCTGCGACGACGCAGGGATGATTAGCGAGACCTTCACCCTCGACGCGGACGCGCCTCAAGAGGAAATCGTCTCTCTCGTCCGCCGCCTCAACGCCGACGAACGCTTCCACGGCATCCTGGTGCAACTGCCGCTGCCCGGCCACGTGGACGAGCGCGACGTGATCGCCGAAATATCGCCCGACAAGGACGTGGATGGCATGCATCCGGTGAACGGCGGGCGTCTCCTGGAGGGCCGCCCGCGGTTCGTCCCCGCCACGCCCGCAGCGGTGCAGACGATGCTGATGCGGAGCGGCGCCGACCCGGCGGGCAAGCACGTGGTCATCCTCGGACGCAGCAACATCGTCGGCAAACCTCTCGCCGCCCTGCTCATGCAGCGCGGGCCGGGCGGCAACGCCACCGTAACCCTCTGCCACACCGCCACGCCCGACGTCGCCGAGCACACGCGCCGCGCCGACGTCGTCGTGGCCGCCGCCGGACGCCCCCGCATGGTCACGGCGGATATGATCCGCGAGGGCGCCGTGGTCATCGACGTGGGCATCAACCGCGTGCCCGACGCCTCGGCCAAGTCGGGCAGCCGCCTGGTGGGCGACGTGGACTTCGACGCGGTGTCCGCCAAGGCGCGGGCCATCACCCCCGTGCCCGGCGGCGTCGGCCCTATGACCATCACGATGCTCCTGCGCAACACGCTCCAAGCCGCCCGTTACGCCGCCGGAGCGGATTAGCGCGCTACCTCAGTTCG
>JAGWBE010000036.1:0-8956 GCA_021296055.1 Dehalococcoidia bacterium
CGTTGCAGACGGGAATGCCGCTCTCGCGGGCGGCGTGGATGTCCACGATGTCGAAGCCCACGCCGCAGCGCACAATCACCTTGCAGCGTGTCAGCGCCTCAATGACCGGCGCCGGAATCGGCGTCCGCCACACCAACATCGCGTCCGCGTCCCGCACGAGGGACGCGATCTCCGCCGGGTCTCTCGTGCGCAACAGACGCAGGTCTACGTCGCCCCCGAGCGTTTCCGCCTCGACGCTGATGTCGTCCTTGTCTCCGTGCTGCGTGATGTAGACGATGTGCTTGGTCATGACCTTGGCGCGTCTCAGTGGTAGGCTCGGCCCATTCTACAAGAGCCGCCGCCCAGAGAGGCGCGGCGCTCGGGGGCGCGAATGTTCGGCGAGCGGACGGAAGGAGCCTTGCTGGTGCTCTCGGAGTGTCTCGACCCGGCGCGCGAGGCCGAGTTCGCCGACTGGTACGACCACCACCTCGCCAGGTTTGTCGCGACCGGACTGTTCCACCGCGCCTCGCGCTACGACTTGGCGACGCCGGGCACGGGCGCTCCGTACTTGGCGCTCTACGAGACGAACGAGCCTTTGGCGCGCGTGGCCGCCGAGTTGGAGCCCGCCATCGACCGCATGCGCGCGGCGGGCGAGATAACGCCGCTCATCGAGGTGAAGCATCGTGTCCTCCTGGAGACGATGACGCCGGGGCGCTACGCCTTCGGCGACGACGATCCGAGCGCTATCACCGGGCTGCTGCTGATGGCCAACAACCCCAAGACGCCCGGAACGGACGACGCGTTCAACCGCTGGTACGACGACGTTCACCGCATCGACATCCGCGACACCGGCCTCTACGCCACGATGAACCGCTTCAAGGCTGTGGAGGACGGCGAGGTGCGCTACGCCAATCTGTACGAAACGACGCTGCCCGACGTGGAGCGCGCTCTCGCCGGCCTCGACGACTTCCGTCCCAAGTGGCAAGCCGCCGGAACCCTCTACGCCGACAGGGTGAACACGCTGCGAGGGGCGTATCGGCTGCGGGCGCGCGTGGGGTAGCCCTTCTCCGTCATTCCCGCGAAAGCGGGAATCTCATCGGCTGCGGGCGCGCGTGGGGTAGCCCCCTACCCAGTTCACCTTGAGTGAATTCGAAGGGCGAACGGGGCAGGGCGGCAGGGCTAGGGCGGGTCCAGAGTGACGGTGGCGAAGCCGAGGAACAGCGGCTCGCCCCGCAGGACGCGCCGGAAGAGGTCGTGGGTGAGGTCGAGATCGATGCGGTTGTACTCGATGAAGCGCTCGGGCTCCTGCGCCCAGACGCGCGCGTTGTCGCGGTGGTCGCCCCATGGCGCCTTCTGCGCGCCGAGCGTGTTGTAGCTCACGTCGTCGAGGCGGACGCGCCGCCCCGACTTGGCCTGAATCGCCTCCAGCATGTCGTAGTGTCGCTTCACGGCCAACGGCTGCTCCAAGCGCGTCTTGAGCGTGTGGTCGATGATGGGGATGTCGAAGCGGTTGCCGTTGTAGGTGACCACGACGCCGGGGAAGTCGCGCAGCGTCGCGGCAAGCTCCGCGAGGCTGGCCGGTTCGTTGGTGTAGACGCTGTAATCGCTGCCGCGCCGCACCCCAACGAACAGCAGGTTGAAGCCGACGGGGAACTCGCGCCACGAGCCGCCCGCCGTCTCTATGTCCAACACCACGAAGTCGACCGCGCTCGCCATTCCACGCTCCTTGGGCGCCGCCGCGCCTTCAACCGCTCCGTCCACCGCCCTACCATACTTGGCGCGAGCGTTTACCGCGCCCCGGCGGTGGGCTACACTCGCGGCGAACGATAGCCCGGTACGAGCGGGGATTACGGAGGGAGCATGGCGGCGCGAACCATAGCGGTCGATCGTGCGCCGGAGCGGCTGAGGCGCGTCATCGTCGGCGAGGTTGCCATGCCCGCCGCATTCGTGGCGGCGATTCTGGCGTCCAACTACGCGCTCGCCGCCATCCCCAACGTCAAGCTATTCGACCTGCTGGTGTTCGTCGCGGGCTACACGCTTGGCGTCCGCAGGGGAGCGACCGTGGCGGTCGCCGCGTGGTTCGTCTACGGCCAAGTCAACCCCTTCGGCTACGCTCCCGCGCCCCTGCTCATCACCCTGATGGCCGCCGAGGTCGGCTACGCTCTCGCTGGGGCAGTCGTGCGGCGCATCGCGCCGCCGGAACGCGTGCGCTTGGGGTCTGGCCTCGCGTGGGCGGCGTTCGCTTGCGCCGCGCTTGCCTCGACCATCGCCTACGACGTTGCGACCAACGTCTACACCGGCGTCTTCTGGGCGGGGATAGCGGGGAGCGGGGCAAGCACGTCTGCCTGGGTATGGACGGCGTTGAGCAATCCGGGCGCGCTCTTCTTTATGGCGGCGCACGTAGGCAGCAACCTCGTCTTCTTCACCCTGTTCGGTCCGCCGCTGGTGCTTGCGGCGCGCCGCCTGACGCCGGATGCGCCTTAGCGTGCGCCTTGCGCTGCCGCTCCTGCTTTTGGCGGCGGCGCTCGCCGTCGGCGCATGCTCGCCTGACGACGAGCCCGCCCAGTCCATCAGCGCCTCGCTGCTGGTGGAGCAGCGGGGCGAGGCGCGCTGGTTCCGCGACGTAGAGGTGCCTAAGGGCACGGACGGCTACGAGTTCCTCGAACTGGCCACCGACGGGGAGGTGGAGTCCGATTGGTATCCCGAATACCGCTCCCACTTCGTCAACGCCATCCTGGGGACGCCCAGCGAATCGCCCTACTTCTGGCTGACCTTCATATGGAACGAGACCTCGGCGGCGTGGGAGCCGCTGCCCATCGGCGCGGACCTCTTCTCGGTCAAAGAGGGGCATGTGCTCGCCTGGGCGCTGCTGGACACGAGCGCTTCGGCGCAGCAGACGCCCGCTACTCTTCCGTAGGCGGGCGCTCTCCGCGCGCGCGGCGCTGCTGGGGCGATATGGGATACGCCCCGCCCACCGCGTCGCTAGTCCCCGGTCCAGCCCTGCCCGTCCTGGACGCCTCATCATCCGGCGGTGGCGTCCAAACAGACTCCGCTGCCGACGCCTGTGTCGCCGCCGCGCGGCGCGACTTGACGCGGTTGCCGTAGACCACGGCCAGCGAGTAGATGAACGCGCCCGCCGGAACGCCGAGCAACGCGCCCGGGATGCCGATCAGCCGCGCCCCGATCACCACCGACACGATGACCAGCCCCGCCGGCATCTGCACTGCTTGGCCCAAGATGCGCGGCGTGAGCAGGTTCAGCATCACCTGCTGGATGAACAGCAGTGTCCCCAGCACGATCACGACCGTGGCGAAGTCGCCCGCCGCTATGGCGATCAGCAGCGGGAGCCCCAACGCCAGCCAGTCGCCGATGAAGGGCACAGCCAGCAGCAAGCTTGCCAGGATGGCGCTCGGCAAAGCGGCGGGCAGGCCCGTGCCGTACATCACCGCGGCAACGCCGATGCCATAGATGGCGGACACGAAGAACATCCCTCGGATGTAGCCGTGGAAGGCGCGGTTGAAGGTGGTCGTCACCAACCGCACCTCCCTCTCTACGTTCGGCGGCAGCACCGTCAGCGCCTCGTTCACCCGTCGCCCGCCGTCCAGCACCACGTAGAAGGACAGCGCGATGATCAAACCGACGGCGAACAGCGTGGACACGACCGATTGGAAGATGAGCCCGGCGTTGTCCGTCGCCCACGACGTCGCCGTGGTCAGGATGTTTTCCGTCGAACCCAGTTGGTAGCGATTCGCCAGGTCCAACTGGACGCCGAAGCCGAGGGCAAAGTCGTCGACGGCCGTCAGCCAAACGGGGATGCGCTCCACGTACTCCGGCGCCCGGTCGAACAGGTCAACCGTCTGATCGACCGCCGACGGGATGATGAACAGCACGAGGATGGCGACCAGAACAATGAGGGCGACGTAGACGAGCACGATAGCGACGGGCCGCCGCATATAGGGAACGCGCATCAGCGCGTTGACCGCCAGTATCAGCAGCGAGCCCAGCAGCCACGCAAAGAAGAGGATGAGCACCAGGTCGCCCATGAAGGCCCAGAACCTTCCGAGCGCCATGAACAGGTAGACCGCCGCGCTGCACGCGACGAGAACGATTGCCGCCCTAATCCACCAACTGCGTTCGGTCATCCCACTCGCCGGGGGTAGTGTCTACCGGCGCCTGCGGCATCCCCGCCGCTGCGCGGCAAGGAGAGCAGAGCAAGCGCATTGTATACCCGCGCCGACGGCGTCTCCGTTGCCGCGCTCCCTGGCGAGCGCCCGCGCCTCCCTCCTACTTCCACGTTCGTCCCCTGCGCAGGCGGCGGCGGACGCGCCACGCCGTTAGCCGCGCGCACAGCGTCGCCAGTTCGTAGCCCTCGCGCAGCGTCGCCTTGGACGAACCCTTCCAGCGGTCGCGGAAGGCGATGGGCCACTCGCGCACCGTCAGCTCCCGCTGCGTGGCCAATACTTCCAACAGGAACTTGAATCCGCGCGCCGAGTAGCGCGTCGGCGCCTCCGCCAACACGCGGCGCTCGCAGAGCACGAACCCACTCAGCACGTCCCGCGCGCGAAGCCCGTTCAACGTGCGCGCGAGGAAGTTCGTGATGACGCTCACCACGCGGCGGAAGACACTCACATTGACCAGCATCCCGCCCCGCGCAAAGCGCGAGCCGACGACCACGTGCGCGCCCTCTTGCGCTAGCGCCAGCATCTGCGGCAACTCCATCGGGTCGTGCGACAGGTCGCCGTCCATCACGCACACGTAGCCGCCCTTGGCCGCCTCCGCCCCGGCGAACGCCGCGCTCGACAGCCCCAGTTTCCCTTCGCGCTCGAGGAGGCGCACGCGCCCTTCGGCGCGCGCCAACTCGCGCACCGCGTCCGCCGTCCCATCCGGGCTGGCGTCGTCCACCACGATCACCTCGCACGCGACGCCGTGGAGCGCGCCCAGGATGCGCGGGACGAGCACGGCGAGGTTCTCGCGCTCGTTATAGGTAGGCACAACGACCGACAAATGCGGCGGGGAGCCGGCCATCGTCAGGCGGCGGGCTCCGCGTAGCGTTGCAGCCTGTCCATGAAACGCAACAGCGGCCCGCTGTGCCAGTCGAACGGCGCTCCAATCGAGGCCGCCGCGCGTTGCAAGCCCGGCAGTCGAAGCAGGCGGTGCATCTGCTCCACTCCGGTGTCGGGCAGCCCCTCCAGCAGGCGGCGCAACTGGTAGCCGTGGCGTATCTCCGACGCCATCAGCCCGCGCCAGCGCGCCTCATAGGGCTCCAGCGCCGCCGAGTCGGCGCACCCGCGCTCCAGCGCCTCGGCCAACGTCTCGGCGGCGGCGTCCGCGCCCAGCAAGCCGTAGTAGATGCCGCCGCCGGTGGTCGGCTTCACCTGATTCACCACGTCGCCCACGCCCAAGACGCCATCGGCGACACTGCGCCCCACGACGCCTAGGGGCACCGGACGGCACCTGAAGGTCTCAACGACGGCGCCGATGCGCGCAGCGCCCTGCAAGCGCCGCACGTGCTCGCGCATATAGCGCACGGCGTGCGAGCGCGTCAGCACGCCGGCCAGGGCGTAGCCGGGGCGGTAGGGCACGAGCCACCCGAAGCCGCCTCGCCCGTGCGCGCCGCCGCTGTACACCTCCACCTGCGCCAGACCCTCGGCCTCGGCCACTACCTGGCAACCGCTCAACACCTCTCGCGCTTGGCCTAGCCCCAGGCGGCGGGCGAGGGGCGCGCCGAACCCCGTGGCGATGACCGCCGCCCGCGCCTCAACGCGCAGGCGCTCTCCGCCCAACGTTCCCTCGACCCGCACGCCGCCGCCCGTCCATGTCACCTCGTTGACGGCGGCTCCGGCCAGCGCCTGCGCCCCCGCCTCTTCCGCCCGGCGGACGAGGTGTTTGTCCAAGCCCACGCGGTCTAGCACGTAGGCCTGGGCGGAGGGGCGCTTG
This sequence comes from Dehalococcoidia bacterium, assembly GCA_021296055.1. Classification (GTDB taxonomy): domain Bacteria; phylum Chloroflexota; class Dehalococcoidia; order Lucifugimonadales; family Australimonadaceae; genus JAGWBE01. The sequence goes on from JAGWBE010000036.1 coordinate 5,917, forward strand.
ACCTGAGCGGACGCTCCCTTGGGGGAGTGGAGAACGAAGGAGTCGATCTCGTGGAGCACGAGACTCCGGGGGAGGGCAAACCGTTCGACGCACTCGCTGCTCACGATGCCGGTGCAGTGGACGGGGCGACCTGGTTCGGGGTCGCGCTCGAGGATGAGCACGCGCCGGCCGCGCGCGGCCAGTTGCGCGGCCGTCCGTGCGCCGGCGGGCCCCGCGCCCACGATGGCTACGTCGAAGTCTGCGTTTCGGATGGCGGCGGTGGGCATGGCGGAGAATTACGCGTGGGGTGAGTGTAGCCACCATAAGCGCTTATGGGCAATGCGCCGCAAGGGGAGGTTCGCGCGAACGGAGCGACGCGGAGGCGGGCGCCCACTCCTATTCGTCGGAGGGAAGCCGGTCGGCGAGCGCTTGCAGCAGCGCGTCTAGAGGCGGGTCGGGTTCGCGGGAGGTCTGGTCGGCCAATGGGCTTTGGCCGACGAAGCGGAAGAGGTCGGCGGCGCCCTGCATCATCCGCGGCGTCAGGCCGAGCGCCTCGAAGGTCGCCGCTATCTCCTCCATCTCGCCGACCCATCGGCGGGAACGGCGCGGCATCCCCGGAACCTCGCGCATCAGCCGCTCGGCGGTCTCCTGGCGGCTGACCGTAAACTCCGCCAGCAGTGCGTCGTGGAGTTCGAGTGCGCGGGCCGCGACCAGCAGCTCCGTCCAAAGCGCCGTCGTCCCTTTAGTGGAGGCGGCGTAGACCATCTTGAGGCCCGACGCTTGGCCGATATGCGGCCCGATGGAGCGGATGTCCAACCCCGCCTCGCTCAGCGCCTCCAACGCCGACGTGTCGGGGCCGGAGCAGTAGATGCGCGTCGATCGATTGGGGCGCGGCGGCGCGCCGATGATTCCCGCATCGATGACGCCTCCGCCCGCCGCGCCAACTCGCTCGGCGATGGCGGCCACGGTACGCGGCGCGATGGCGTTGCACTCCGCGAACACCGGGCGCGCGCCCGTCCGCTCCATCGCTTGCGCCGCCTGCTCGGCGACAGCGGCGGCCTCCGCCGGGACGAGCACGCTCAGGAGCAAACTGCTCTCGCGCACGAGATCGTCCATCGACCCGGCGTCGCGAACGTTGGCCTCAAGGGCTCGAGTTCGCGTCAGTTCGCTGCGCCCCTCCAAGCAGGTGAGCGCATCGAACCCGGCGGCGGTCAGCGTCGCTCCGATGGCCGCGCCCATATCGCCCGTGCTGAGGATGCCGACGGCTATGGTGGCTAGCCTCCGGCGGGCGCGGTGCCCGCCTCGTCGAGGCGGCGCTTAGCCTCTTGGTAGAGGTCGTCGGGGAGAGGGCCCGCCTCTTGGGCGCGCACGTTCTGCGCGAGGTGGTCGGGATTGACGGTGCCGACGATGTTAGTGGTCATCTGCGGATGCGACGCGGTGAAGCGCAAGATGAACTCCATCGGCGCCATCCCCTCCGCCAGCTCGCCCAGGCCCGCCCGCTCCCATGCGTCCCAGCGGTTGCCGGCGACGGGGTTGGCGCGCCGCTTGTCCTCCTCCGCCGCGCCCTTGGCCGCGCCGCCTCGGATGATGACGCCCGCGCCCGCCTCCGCCGCCTCCGCTATCAGCGCCTCGTGTTCGCGCTCAATGAGCGAGTAAGGAATCTGGAACACGTCGAACACGCCCATGCGGATGTGCTCCGCCAGGTTGGGAATCGTGCCCGACATGCCGATGAAGCGCACCTTGCCTTGCGCTTGGAGGTCGCGCAACGTCTCGACCACGCCCTCGCGCTCCAGCGTCTCCGCCGACGGGCTGATGTGCACCTGCACGAGGTCGAGGTAGTCCGTGCGCATCCGCGTCAGGCTCTGCTCCACGGCGGCGACGATGTTGGCGCGGGAGTAGTCGTGAGGGCCGGGGCCCTGCCAATCGGCGGGGTGCTCCCAGCCCGGCGTGCATCCGCACTTGGAGGCGAGGAAGTAGTCGCCGCGGCGGTGGGATGCGTGCTCGCCGATAAGCGCCTCGCTCACGCCGTAGTCGGGCGAGGTGTCGATGAGGTTGACGCCCGCGTCCAGCGCCGCGTTGAGGATGCGCCCCGCGTCCGCCGAGGAGGCGACGCGCGGCCCGCGCAGCTCCATCGCGCCGTAACCGAGCGTCGTCACCTCCGCGCCCGTGCGTCCTAGCGTGCGGGTCGGTATGGCCATAGCTCACCTAACGGCGGAAGGGTGCCGCGAGTATAGCAGCGGGGAGCAGGGCGAGGCCGACTGGTAGAATAGGCGGCGATGGTCACGAAACTGTTCAAGGTCTTCGGCGACTCCAACGAGAAGGCCGTCAAGCATCTGCGCTGGATCGTCGACGAGGTCAACGAGCTGGAGACGGAGTTCGAGGCGCTCTCGGACGATCAACTCCGCGAGCTCACCGCCCAGTTCCGCGAGCGCCTAGAGGAAGGCGAGACGCTGGACGACCTAGCCGCCGAGGCCTATGCCGCAGTGCGCGAGACGGCCAAGCGCCGTCTGGGGATGCGCCATTTCGACGTCCAGCTCATCGGCGGCCTGGCGCTGCACGAGGGCAAGGTGGCGGAGATGAAGACGGGCGAGGGCAAGACGCTCGTCGCCACCCTGCCGCTCTACCTCAACGCCCTCGAGGGCAAGGGCGCGCACCTCGTCACCGTCAACGACTACCTCGCCCGCCGCGACGCGCGCTGGATGGGCGCGGTCTACCACGCCCTCGGCCTCAGCGTCGGCTGCCTCCAGCACGAGGCGTCCTACGTCTACGAGCCAGGCCTGCCCGCCGGGGGCGGCAACCTCGACGACCTGCGCGCCGTTTCGCGCAAGCAGGCCTACGAGGCGGACATCACCTACGGGACGAACAACGAGTTCGGCTTCGACTACCTGCGCGGCAATATGGCGCGCGACCGCGAAGGTCAAGCGCAACGCCAAGCGCCGCCGGAGGAGGGCGCGGGGCGCAACGGCCAAGCGCATTCGGGCCTCCACTACGCCATCGTGGACGAGGTGGACAACATCCTCATCGACGAGGCGCGCACGCCGTTGATCATCAGCGGCCCGGC
>JAGWBE010000036.1:9137-12001 GCA_021296055.1 Dehalococcoidia bacterium
GCGCAGTTCGTCTACCTGCGCGACCGCGACTATGTCGTCCAGCAGGGCGAGGTGGTGATTGTGGACGAGTTCACCGGGCGGCTGATGCCCGGGCGGCGCTACGCCGACGGCCTGCACCAGGCCATCGAGGCCAAGGAGCGGGTGGAGGTGCAGCGCGAGACCATCACCTACGCCACCATCACGCTGCAGAACTACTTCCGCCTCTACCGCAAACTCGCGGGAATGACCGGCACGGCAGTGACCGAAGCGGAGGAGTTCCACAAGGTATACGGCCTGGACGTGGTGGCCGTCCCCACCAATATGCCCATCGTCCGCGAAGACCTGCCTGACTTCGTCTTCAAGTCGGAGAAGTCCAAGTTCAAGGCGGCGGTGGATGAGATTGGGGAGCTCCACCGCAAAGGGCGGCCCGTCCTCATCGGCGCCGCCTCCATCGAGAAGTCGGAGGAGCTCAGCCGCATGCTCGACCGCCGGGGCGTCCCGCACGAGGTGCTGAACGCCAAGAACCATGAGCGCGAGGCGCACATCGTCGCCGAGGCGGGGCGGCCAGGCGCCATCACCGTCTCCACCAATATGGCGGGGCGCGGCACGGACATCATCCTCGGCGGCGACCCGGCAGGGTTCGACTCGCCCCAGGAGTGGCAGGCAAGCCACGACAAGGTAGTGGGCCTGGGCGGCCTGTACGTCATCGGCACGGAACGACACGACTCGCGCCGCATCGACAACCAGCTGCGGGGCCGCTCTGGGCGCCAGGGCGACCCTGGCGCCACGCGGTTCTACGGCTCGCTCGAGGACGACATCATCAAGCGCTTCGGCGGCAACGCCGTCGGACGCATCGTCAACGCCGCGCTGCCGGAAGACGTGCCCCTCGAGAGCGGCCTGCTCAGCCGCACGATGGAGATGACCCAATCCAAGGTGGAGGCGCATTACTTCGACATCAGGAAGCACCTCGTCGAGTACGACGACGTAGTGAACACGCAGCGCGCCGTCGTCTACTCGCAGCGCCAGCGTGTGCTGGACGAGGCGGACGTGAAGCCCAACGTCCAAGAGATGCTCGAATCGGAGATATCCGAGACGGTGGCTCTCCACCTTGCGGGCGACAGAGAGGAATGGGACGCGGATGTGTTTCTCGCCGCCCTCGGCGCGGCTATGCCGTTGCCCGAATGGTTCGACGAGGAGTTCGTGCTCGACCGCACGGCGGAGGAGGTGGAGGAGGTAGCCTTGGAGGCCGCCGCCGACCTCTACGCGCGGAAGGAGGAGGAGTTCGGCGCGGAGACGATGCGCGCGCTCGAACGCGCCATCCTGCTCCAGACGACCGACCGTCTGTGGGTGCAGCACCTGACGCGGATGTCCGACCTGCGCCAGGGCATCGGCCTCTACGCCTACGGGCAGCGCGACCCGCTGGTCATGTACAAGAAGGAAGGGCACGAGCGGTTCAACGACCTGCGCGCACGCATCCGCCGCGACGTGGCCCACACCGTCCTCCACGTGGCGCCCGCCTCGCAGCCGGCGCAGCGGCCCGCCCGCAACGGGCGCGGCGCCAATCTCTCGCCCTCTAACGCCGCGTCCCCGCCGGCCGGCGCGGCCAAGGGCAAGAAGGTAGGGCGCAACGAGCCTTGCTGGTGCGGCAGCGGCAAGAAGTTCAAGCGCTGCCACGGCGCGGCGGCATGAGCGCGGCCTCGCGGACGGCGCATCCGATGGCGATCGACGCCAACGGCTCCGCCGCCGTCAACGGCGCCTCCCTCGACTTCACGTCCTACAGCGCGGAGCGCGTCCTCGAACGATGGCGCCGCGACCTACGCGAGGGCCGCGACTGGGCCGACGCGCTGCTCGACGCCGTCGGCGCATGGCCGCTGGCCACCGAACGTTGCTATGGCCGCGAGTTCGTCTACCTGCTTGGGGGCGAAGCGTTTGACTGGCTCGCCCTAGCCGAGCGTCTGTTCTTGGAGGCGAACGGCGCCGTGCCCGTTGAGGAACAGGAGCGGCTGCTGTTCAACGGCGCGTTGCCGGAGCGCGTAACACCGCAACGATTCAAGGAGGCGCTGGGCGTCTCTCGCTATCGCGCCCACCTCAACTACTTCTACGGCGTCGTGGTGGAGGAGGCGCTGTGGCAAGCGGCGGAGGCCGACGCGCTCAAGCAGCGCGGCGTGCGAGGCGTGCACCACCCCCACGGGCTGGACGATACGGTGAGCGAGCGCCTCTACGGCGCGCCCTTCGACGAATTGGTGCGGACGCATCACCGCGAGCAAGGGCGCAGGCCGCGGGCGCGGCACTCCCTCAGCGAGTGGAAGGCGTTCGCCTACTGGCGATTCAAGCTGCGCCTATCGCTCCACGACCGCGCCCGCGTCGCCTCCGACACGCAGCGCGGGCTGGCCCTGCTGGAGGCGGTCGGCGCGCCGCTGCCCTAGAACCGTTCGCCCTTCGATTCCCTTCAGGGCGAACGGGATTAGAGCCAGCGGGGGACGCGCTCGCGGTAGCGTGCGTAGTCGTGTCCGAAGCGGCGTTCGAGGTACGCCTCCTCCTTCTCGACCACCAGTTGCTCCAACGCCTTCATGACGAACGGGAGAGTGACCGCAGGCCATAGCGTGTTGGCGCGCAGGCCCCCTCCGGCGTAGACCAACGCGAAGGCGGCGTAGATGGGGTTGCGCGTAAACGCGTACGGCCCGCGCTCCACCACTGTGCTGACAGGATGGCGCGGGTCGGGCGAGGTTCCCGCATGCAACATGGTGTAGACCGCCCAGCCGAACAGGGCGGCGCCCGCCACCAGCATCCACCCGCCCAGCCATCGGAAGAGCCCGCGCGGGCGCGGGGGCAGCCGCTGCGCGCGATGCATCACCAGCGCCACCGCCAATCCGGCGGCGAAGAGC
>JAGWBE010000037.1 GCA_021296055.1 Dehalococcoidia bacterium
GACAACGAGCAGGCAGGCGGCCCAGAATGCGGCGGGCAACGCAGAGAAGCGGCGCGGGTTGTTCACTCCAACGGCGGGTGGCGCGTGTGCCAGTCGGTTATTTGCTGGTAGGCGTGGGCCATGGCAAGGAGCGCGGCGTCGCTTCCGGGCGGGCCGGCCAATTGGACGCCGATGGGCTGGCCTTGGTTGGAGAAGCCGCCAGGGGCGGAGACGGCGGCCCAGCCGATGACGTTCCACGCCATGTTGAAGAGGCCGCGGGCAGCGGCGGCGTCCACGCGCTTGCCGCCGAGGACTACGTCCTCCTGGCCGAATGCGGGCGCGGTCATAGGCTGCGTGGGCAGCAGCAGCGCGTCGAACCCTTGCGCCGCAGCCTCGGCCTCGCCCCGCAGCTCGGCGGCGGTCTCAAGAGCGGCGGCATACTCAGCCGGTGTAGTGGCTGCGCCACTGTCGAGGCGCTTGCGGGGGTTGGGGCCGTAGGGTTTATCGGGATACCAGCCTTGCGCGCGGTGGGTGAGCATCCCCTCGTGGAAGGCGATGGCGCCGTAGGACAGTGCTATATGGCCAAGGTTCAGGTCTATCTCGGCCACCTCCGCGCCCGCGGCGGCGAAGGTCTCCGCCGCATCCTCGATGGCCGCCGCCACCTCGGGCGTGGTCTGCTCCGCCGTCCAGCGCCAGGGCACGCCGACGCGCTTACCCGCCAGCGTGGCGCCGCGCAACGCCGCCGCGAAGGCGCCGCCGCCCGCGATGGCGTCGAGCATCAGCGCGTTGTCCTGCGCCGTGCGCGTCATAGGGCCGACGGTGTCGAGGGTAGGGGAGAGGGGAAACACGCCCTCCAGGGGCAGCACGCCGGGGGTAGGTTTGATGCCGACGAGGTTGCAGTAGGCGGCGGGCTGGCGGACGGAGCCGCCCGTGTCGGTGCCGAGCGCCCCCGCGCACAGTCCGGCGGCCACCGCCGCGCCCGACCCTGTGCTGCTGCCGCCGGAGAAGTGAGCGGGTGCCCACGGGTTGGCGCAGTAGCCGAAGGTGTGGTTCCTGTCCGTCCCGCCCATGGCGAACTCGAGCATGTGCGTCTTGCCCAGCAACACCGCGCCCGCCTCGCGCAGGTTCGCCCAAACCGCCGCGTCCCGCTCCGCCACGTTGTCGCCCAAGAAGGAGGCGCCGCAGGTCGTGGTCACGCCCTCCACGTCGATGATGTCCTTGAGCGCCAAGGGGATGCCGTGGAGGGGGCCGCGGAGCGTGCCGTAAGACATCTCCGCCTCCGCCTCGCGGGCTTGCGCCAACGCAATCTCGGCAGTTATGGCGATGAAGGCGTTGAGATGCGGGTTCAACCGCTCGATGCGCTCGAGGTAGGCGCGCGTCAGCTCCACGGGCGAGACGGAGTGGTCGAGGATGGCGCGGGCCAGCTCGGCGATGGGGCGCGTCGGACATGGCGGGAAGCGGCGGCGCGGGAAGGTTAGCACGCGGAGCGGCGGTAGGCCAAAGCCACCGGCCTGTGTATACTGCGCGCGCTATGGAGCCGCTGCGCGTCAATGCCCAACGCCTGTGGGACGCCCTGATGGAGTTGGGCGCGATCGGCGAGACGCCTCTCGGCGGCAACAACCGCCTTGCCCTGACCGACCTCGACCGCCAAGCGCGCGATCTGGTGATTCGCTGGTGCCGCGGAGCGGGCTGCGAGGTCACCGTCGACCGCATCGGCAACATCTTCGCGCGGCGGCCGGGGAAGGACAACTCGCTCGCGCCCATCGCTACGGGCAGCCACGTGGACACGCAGCCGACGGGCGGCAAGTTCGACGGCCCGCTGGGCGTAGTGTGCGGCGTGGAGGTGCTGCGTACGCTGGCCGACCATCAGGTCGAGACGCTGCGCCCCATCGAGGTAACAGTGTGGACGAACGAGGAGGGGTCGCGCTTCGCCCCGGCGACACTCGGTTCCGGCGTGTTCGCGGGCGTGTACGACCTCGAGTTCGCCATGAGCCGCCAAGACACGGACGGCGTAACCATCGGCGAGGCGCTGCGCGCCATCGGCTACGAGGGCGAGCGGGAGGCGGGCGACCACGAGTTCGGCGCGTTCATCGAGGTGCACATCGAGCAAGGGCCGATCCTCGAGGCGAACGGCAAAACCATCGGTGTCGTCTCAGGCGCGCAGGCGCGGCGCTGGTTCGAAGTTACGGTTACGGGACAGGACGCGCACGCGGGAACGACGCCGATGGAGCGGCGCCGCGACGCGCTGCTCGGGGCGTCGCGCATCGTGACGGAGGTGAACCGCATCGGCGCGGGCATCCCGGACGGGCGCTCGACGGTGGGGATGATGCAGGTGCATCCGAACTCGCGCAACACTATTCCGGGGCGCGTCTTCTTCACCATTGACCTGCGCCATCATGACGAGGCGGTGCTGGCCGACATGGTGGCGGAGATGCGCGAGTACGCCGCCGGCATCGCCCGCGAGACGGGGCTAGAGATGGTGGTGGACGAGATATGGACGGCGCCGGCGCTGCGGTTCGACGAGCGCACGAAGGCGACCATCGCCGCCCAAGCCGAGGCGCTGGGCTACGACGCAATGCCCGTCGTCTCCGGCGCAGGGCACGACGCTTGCAACATCGCCACCATCGCTCCGGGGGCGATGATCTTCATCCCCTGCGCGGACGGCATCTCCCATAACGAGACTGAGAGCGCGACGTTTGAGGACTCCGCCGCCGGAGGCAACGTGCTGCTGAACGCGATGCTCCATCTGGCGAACGAGCGGTAGGCAGCGAAGAGCGCCTACCTGCTCCCTATGGAAAGGGGTCTTGTTCGCTGACTGACGCCTGTGGACATTTCGCGCTTGGTCTTGTTCGCCCAGAGGCTCTTGATATACGTGAGCACCGCGACTATCTCATCGCGGCTGAGGCGGTCGCCGAACGCGGGCATGGCGCTCTTGAACGATGGGTAGGCGGGGTCTTCCAATGTCTTGCCGCCGCCGCTGACGATCCTGTACAGGAGGCCATCCGCGTGATGCCACGTATGCCCGTCGCCATTCAGCGGAGAGGCGGGCAGCGTGCCGTCGGGCTTCCGGATGTGCCAATTCGGTTGACCCTCGCCGCTTGCGCCATGGCATACGGCGCAATTCGCGGCGAATAGCTCCGCGCCCGTCGGAATCGCCTGGGCGCCGCCGGGCGTAGGGGCCTCGCCGCGGCCGGAAGACGAACACGCGGCCAGCAGCGCGGAGGCGAGCAAGAGTACGGCGGCGGCCAGGATCAGAGCGTATCGCCGCGCTCCGCTCACAACTCGCAGGGGAGCCCCCACTCCGCGCACATCGTGCGGATGTACTCCACCGCCTCGTAGTGGAGCGGGATGCCGTGCTCGGCGCGCTCCACCGCCTCCTCCGCCTCGTAGAGGCCGGGGTAAAGGACGCGCTCCTGCCCCGGCGCGGGCGGCGTGTCGCGGAGCGCCCGAAGGAATTCGTCCATCGTGTCCTTGAAGCCGTCCACGTCGGTGAAGGCGTCGATGGCGTAGGCGGCGACCATGTGGTGGTAGGGGCCGTCGCGGTAAACGAAGCCCGCTCCCGACAGCACGGAGCACAGCACCTCGACCACCGCCGCGAGGCCGTAGCCCTTATGCGACCCCATCTCCCGCGTGCTGCCAAGGGGCAGCGGCAGATAGAAGTCGGGAACCAGGGACGGCTCCATAACGGGCGTGCCGTCGATGGTGGCGAGCATGCCGGGAGGGATCTCGGCGCGCAGGCGCTTGGCGTTGCGGAACTTGTTGATGGCGACGGTGCTGGTGGCCGCGTCGAACACGAAGGGCGTCTCGTTGCGCGCGGGCGCCGCGACGGCGATGGGGTTCGTGCCCAGACGCGGCTTCGCGCCGAACGTCGGCGGCACGGTTACGGTCGCCGCCGTCATGCAGACGCCGATCATGTCGTGCGGCAGAGCGAGCATCGCGTGATACGCGCACATCCCAACGTGTCCGCCGCGGGCCATCGTGACCATCCCCATACCGGTTTGCTTGGCCTTGTCGATGGCGATCTCCATCGCCTTCGGCGCGATGACGATGCCCAGACCCCGGTCGCAGTCGATGGTGGCCGTCGAGGGGCGCTCGCGGATGACGCGCCAGTCGGGAACGGGGTTGATAGTCCCCTTGGCGAAGCCGTCCATGTAGTAGCGCAGCATGTTCGTCACGCCGTGGCTGTCCACGGCGCGGTCGTCGGCGCTCACGAGGACCTCCGTGGCCAGCGTCGCGTCCTCAGGCGGCATCCCGCAGTGCTCGAACATCGCCTGAACGGACATGCGCAGGTCGGCGCTGGAGACGCGGACGGCGTCCTCCTCGCGGACGTGGAAGGCTTCGAGCATAGAACGGCTCCTACGGGACGGATTCGAAGTAAGAGGCTATCGGGGCGGCGGCGCGCGCACAAGGGGCGCGCCTCTTCCGTCCTTCCATTCCCCTCAGCGCGAACAGGCGTGGCGCCTACCGCGCTTGGCCGCTGACTGCGGCTACGCCCGCCTCGAACGCCGCCAGCGTCTGCTCAACGTCCGCGTCGGTGTGGCACATCCCCACGTACACCTTGCCCGCGGGCTTGAAGACGCCGCGGTCTAGGAGCGTTTGGTTGAAGACGGCGTTCAGGCGCTTGTCGGCGGTGAGGGTGGACCGGTAGTCGGTGATGGGCTGCGGCGTGAAGAAGATGTCGAACAGCACGTCGTCGCCCGACACCGTGGCGTCCACGCCCGCGTCGTCCAGCATCGTTTGGAGCGAGCGGCGCAGCCTGGCGCCGGTGGCGTTGTAGGCGTCGTATATCCCGGGCGCGCGCAACTCCTTCAGCGTCGCCAGGCCGGCCGCCGCGGCGACGGGGCTGCCGTTCATCGTGCCTATCTGGCCTACGTGGCCGTCGGCGGGGGCGGCGGAGGCGTCGTAGGCGGCGAGGAACTCGCGCTTGCCCGCGACCGCGCCTAGGGGCATCCCGCCGCCGACGATCTTGCCGAACGCCGCCATGTCGGGGACGACGCCGTAGCGCTCTTGCGCGCCGCCGTAGGCGAGGCGGAAGCCGGTCACGACTTCGTCGAAGACGAGGGCGACGCCGTTGCGCTCGGTGACCTCCCGCAGTCCTTCAAGGAAGCCTGGGCGCGGCTCGAGGATGCGTTGCAACGGCTCGACGATGACGGCGGCGAGGTCGTTGCGGTTGCGCTCGATGATGTCCGCCGCCGTCTCCACGTCGTTGTACGGTGCGATGAGCACGGTGTCGGCTACCGCCTGGGGAATACCGGCGCTCGACGGCGCGGGAGCGGGGTAGGGGGGCGGTTGGTCGGGCGTTACGCTCATCTGCGCGTAGTCGTGCGTGCCGTGGAAGCCGCCCTCGAACTTCATCACCTTGTCGCGGCCGGTGCGGGCGCGGGCGAGGCGCAGGCACTGGAAGGTGGCGTCGGTGCCGCTGGTGGTGAAGCGCACCATCTCGGCGCACGGGACGGCGTCGATGATGGCCTCGGCCAGCTCAATGGCGTAGACGTTCTGCGTGAAGAAGGTGGTTCCCTTGCGGGCGGCCTCCTCGACGGCGGCGATGACGGCGGGGTGCGCGTGGCCGAGGATCATGGGGCCGGAGCCGAGCAGGTAATCGACGTACTCGTTGCCGCTCACGTCCCAAACGTGGGAGCCGCGCCCTTGGCGGACGATGAAGGCGTACTCCTCGTCGAGGCGCATGTTGCCGAGGCTGCCCTGGGGCAAGGCGCGGTCGGCGCGCCTGAGGAGGTCGCGCTCTGCGTCGGTGCGTTGGATGGTCATAGCGGTTGCTCCTAGCCTGCGGTCTCGGCGCGCGTGCGCGTGCAGGTGTCGATGACGGCGTAGACGATCTTCTTGGCGGCGACCGCCAGGTCGGGAATATGCGCGACGCCCATTCCGCCGAATCCGCGCCACTCCGGCGGGATGGTCGGCACGGGGCCCGGCCCAATCTTGGCCGTCGGGATGCCCATGCGCCGGATGGCGGAGCCGTCGTGCTGCCCCGATACGGGGTTGACGCCCGCATGGTGCTCCTTGCCCTCGACCTCCTGCCAGCCGCGCATGCACGATTGGATGATCCAGCTGTCCGGGTCGGTTGCAAGGGCGGGGTAGGAGGCGGTCATCTCCCACTCGACGCGCAGCTCGGGATGCCGCGCCGTGATGGACTCCACGGCGGCGGCGAACTCCGCCTTCACTTCGGCGGTGGTCTGACGCGGGGTGAGGCGAACGTCTATGTAGACCTCGGTGGCGGCGCTGGGGAAAGCGGGCTTGTGCGGCCAGCCGCCGCGCACGGCGGCGACGCAGCCCTGCGGCGCGACCGTGCCCGAGGCGTTGCGCGCCTGGTAGTCGATGAGCCATTCGTCGATGGCGTGGATGAAGGTCGCCGCATGCAGCACGGAGTTGCGGAAGCCCGGGATGGTGCGCGTCAGCCCCGCGTAGCCCATCTGCCCGCGCACGGTTGCTTTGAACCAGCACAGGCCCGCCTCTTCCCACGCGACGGACGCGCCCGGCTTGATGATGATGGCGTAGTCGGGCGAGACGCCGTGGTTGAGCATATAGGTGACGCCGGAGCCGAGGCCATGCCCCTGCCGCGCATCGGCGGCGGGCATGCGCGCGGGCATCCCGCCGCCCGCGAACGCCGCGATCAGGTCGCCCTTCAGCGGCACGCCCGCCTCCTTGACCGCTTGCGCGGCGGCGAGCGCGACGGTTGCGAACCCCTTGGGGTTGAAGGCGCACAGGCCGATGACGTCGCCGTTCTCCGCGACGTAGGCGTCCGTCTTCATCTCGTCGGTGAGTCGCGGCGCAGCCCACGGCGCGTCGAGCGCCGGGTCGCCGTCGAGGTGCGCGTCGATGGGCGCGTACACCATCAGCGAGGGTCCCTCGCCGGAGCCGCGCACGTAGCCGTAGGCGTTGCCGGAATTCTCGTCCATCGGCTGGTAGGCGGCGTCCAGGCCCGCGTCGGCCATAATCTGAGCCAGCCGCTCGCTGACGGCGCGCTCGTAGCCCGTAGGGCTGGGGATGCGCGTCAGCTCCAGGTCGATCCGGCGGATGCGCTCCTCGTCGATCAGCGCCCACGCGCGCTCGAGCCAACCGCGCTGCTCGGCGGACAGCGGAGCGGTCTTCACCGCAATGTCCGACGGCGCGTCTACGCTCACGGTCGCCATGTCGCTCCTCCTGGTATGCGTCGCGCCACTACGCTTGCGGTTCGTCGTCGGAGCCGCCGGCGATGGACGGCAGCGCCTCGAGGGCGAGGGCGGCGCGGCGCTCGGCCTCCGCCTCCTGCCACGCGGAGCTCTCGCCACGGGCATTGCGGTTCACGTGGTCGATGATGGCGAGGTTGAACTCGTCGGGGCGGTAGAGGCGGGTGGGCGGGTTCGCGCCGTGGCGTTTCCAATAGCGCCACTGCGCGGCCACCGGCTTCCTGTCTTGGTTGTTGAAGCGAATCTTCCGCATAGGCCGCCCCCACAGGTAGTACCACGCCTGCGTGTAGAGCCACGAGAGCGGGTTGCGCGGGAAGTGGCAGGTGAGCTGGAAATAGGTGTAATGGTCGGCGTCCTCGGCGACGTACCACTCGTACAGCATCCCCGCCTTGAAGGGGAAATTGATGACGCGGAGGATGCCCGGCAGGCGGAACGCGCCGCCGCGCGAGTCAACGCCCTTCAAGGGAACCGTACCGCCGCCGCGCGGCATCTTGCGCCACAATCGCTTGGGCGGCCAGACGCCCAGGCCGGGATACTCCGCCTGCATGATGGGTTGGTGGCTCGAGTTGCGCTGGACGAGCCACACCGCGCCGTCGTAGGGGTCGCGCGCGTAGTCCGGCTCGCGGGCGACGGCGTAGCCCTGTATCTGGGAGAAGAGCAGGCCGATGGCGTCGCGGTGGAGGGTCGGGAAGTGGCCCGCGTCCTGGGTGGAGTGGTTGCGCCAGTTGCCCTCGACCGTGCGGAAGCGGAACTTCACCAGCGTGTCGTCCTGGAGCACCAGGCCGGGCACGTCCTCCTCCAACGGCGCGGGGGCGCCGCGCCCGAACCAAACCCAGACGACGCCCTTGCGCTCCTCCGCGGGGAAGGTGCGGAGGCGGAACTTGCCGACGGCGGGACTGTCGGGGCCGTCGGTGAGGACGGCGACGCAGTTGCCCCGGTCGGCGAGGTCGAAGGTCATCCCATGGAGGCGGCAGGTGATGGTGTCGGAGCCCGGGAATTCGTATTTGCCGTCGCTGAGCGTGTAGCCGCGGTGGGGGCACTCGTCAAGGAAGGCGTAGGGCTTGCCGTTGCGCCGCACGATGGCGATCTCGTAGCCCAGGCGCGTGAAGCGCGACGGCCAGCGCGTCTTCACGTCGCGCGAGCCGCACACGGGATACCAGTAGTTGCGCAGGCCGGTCGCGGCGCGCTCCCAAACGTTTGCGCCCGGCTGTTCCGGCAGATCGAGGTTGTCCGGTTCGTTTGCCATACGCGCCTTCCTAGAAGTCGATGACGCTGCCGCGCTTGACGCGGTAGGCGACCAGCCATACCGCCGGGCCGACGGTCAGCCACAAGCCAAGCGTGGCGATGAGCGCCGTGTCGTAGCCGATGGCGGTGACCCCGGCGCGGCTCGCCACGATGCCCCAGAACACCATGCAGCACCACGACGCGAATGCGTAGAAGCCGCCGAACAGCAGCACGCGGAACAGCACCGTCCCGATGACGTCCCACGCGATGACGTCCCACGCCGTTTGCGCTCTGCTCTGCATCACGCCTCCGCCCACTGCGATTGTACAGGGTAGGGTAGGGCAGGCGTGCGCGGTGTCAAGACCAACCGCTCCCACGCTCCATCCCGCTCGCCCCGCACGCTCCACTCCATTCACCCTGAGGGGAATCGAAGGGTGAACGGGCTTGCGCCCCTTACTCCGCGTAGCGCGTTTCGTCCTCTACGCCCGCTTGGACGAAGGCGGCGCGGCGCTCGTGGCACTTGTTGCAGGCGCCGCAGTGCTGGCCGCTGCGGGGCGCGTTGCATGTGAGTGTGAGGTGCAGCGGGAAGTCCGCCGAGCGGGCGATGAGCTCGTGCTTGCGCATCTCGCGGTAGGGCGTGACAATCTCGATCGGGTGGCTCATCGCCGTCGTGAGCAGGCGCGCGTAGTCGTCGAAGAACTCCCGCGTCGCGTCAGGGAACGGGTTGCCGCCGAGCGTGCCCATAGCGACGCGGTGGACGCCGTTGACGGCGCACCAGACGCCCGCCGCCGCCAGCAGCAACACGTTGCGCCCGGGCAGGTACACCTTTTCGTCGGGGGCGGCGGCGTCCGGCACTCCCTCGCCCGTTACGCTCCAGTGTTGGCCGTACATGGCCTCGACGGGCATGGGCAGCGTGGCGAGGGGGCGTAGGTTGGGCGAGGCGATCGCGCCCGCGAACCGCTTCAACGCCGCGCGCTCCGCCTCCTCCCACGCCAGGCCCTGACGCACGTAGAGCGGAAACACCACGTGCGTTCGCGTGAGGTCGGCGAGCAGCGCGCCTGGCGAGCACGGCGATTGCGTTCTCGCGCGTCATTGCGGCGCGGCTCCCCGCGAGCCGGGCGGGGTAGGGGATGGATAGGCGGGCATAGGGGGCGTTCGGGCTAGCGGGCGGCGCCGTTGCCCGCGACGTGCAGGCCGGAGTCCACGTGGATGAGTTCGCCGGTGATAGTTTCGCTTCTCAGCAGCGTTACGACTACCTCCGCTATCTCGTCGACGGACGATTCGCGGCCTAAGGGCACGTCCCGCGCCAGCCGCGCGTCCCACTCCTCCGGCGCTATGTCGGGCGGGCGCATCGTCGGCCCGGGCAGGATGGCGTTGACCAGGATGCCCGCCGGCGCCAGTTCGACGGCGAAGGCGCGCGTCATAAAGTGGACAGCCGCCTTGGCCGTCAGATAGGGCAGGTAGTCGCGGTAGGGGGTCTGCGCGGCGGCCCAGTCGCCGAACTGGACGATATGGCCGCGCGTCGGCCCAGGATTGCGCGCCATCGTCCGCGAGGCGTGGACGCTGAGCAGGAAGGAGGCGCGGGCGGCCTCCATCGCCCGTTCCCACGCGCCCGCGTCCAACGCGTCGAGTGGATCGCGCGGATAGCCGGACGCTAGGTTCACGAGGAAGTCCACGCGGCCTAGGGCGGCGGACGCCTCTTCCACCGCGCGCTGCGCGTCCGCTTCCGATGCCGCGTTGGCTTGCACTACCGCGACACGCTCCGTCTTGGGCGCGATCTCCGCCGCCAGCGCCTCGGCCTCCGCGCGGGAGGCGCGGTACACGATGGCCTGGTTCACGCCCTCGTCGGCCAGCCGGCGGGCGACGACCGCGCCCACGCGCCTCGCGCCCACGACAATCGCCCCCGCGCCTCTCAACGTCCGCACTGCCCTCTCGCTCCTCGCCGCCCGTCTATGCCGCGCTCGGTCTACCGATTCTATCCCGTTTGCTACCATTCGCTCTATGACCGGCGCTTCCATTCCCTGGTACGTGGAGTTCTTCGGCGACGACTATCTGCGCGTCTATGCCGATCGCCTCACCGACGAGCACACGGAGGCGGAGGTTGCGTTCGTCGAGCGCGCCCTCGGCTTGAAACCCGGCGACGCGGTGCTCGATCTGTGCTGCGGGCAAGGGCGCCACGCCATCCTTTTGGCTAAACACGGCGTCCACGCGACCGGCCAAGACCTGAGCGAGCGCTATATCGCCGACGCCCGGCGCCTGGCCGCGGGGCAAGGCGTCGACGCGGCGTTCGTGGTGGGCGATATGCGGCGCATCGACGGCGTAGAGCGCTACGACGCCGTCATCAATATGTTCACCGCATTCGGCTACCTAGAGGCGGACGCGGACAACGCGCAGGCGCTCAGGGCGGCGCGCCGCGCCCTTAAACCCGGCGGGCGCATCCTCATCGACTCGCTGAACCGCGAGTGGGTGTTGGCCAATCAGACCCCCGAGGAGCGCCATGAGCGCGAGGACGGCGCGGTCGTCATCGAGCGGCGGGCGTTCGACCAGGCGGCGGGGCGCAACCACGTCACGTTCGAGGTCCTAGAGGCGGACGGGGCACGGCGGCAGGCGGGCGGCCACCACATCCGCCTCTACTCGCTCGAGGAGATGCGGGCGCTGTTGGAGGAGGCGGGCCTCGCCTACGAGCGCGCCTACGGCGGCTACGACGCTGCTCCCTACGCGCCGCCGAGCCGCCGAATGATCGTAGTGGCGCGCAAGCCGGCCTAGCCTTCGCCCGCCTCCACTAGGCGCAGTTCCACCGGGCCGCCCCGCCCCTGGCGCTCCGCATCCTCCAGTCCCTCGCCGCGGGCGTAGCGGTTGCACATCTCGCGGAAGGCGAGAGGGAAGGAGTCGGGGCGGTAGAGCGGCGTGGGCGCATGGAGGCCGCTGCGCTTGGCGCGGTCGGTTCCGTCGCGCACCATCGCCTTGTCCTGGTCGTTGAAGCGCCCTTTGCGCACCGGACGCGCCCACAGGTGATAGAGCGCGTTTATCCACGCCCATTGGAGCGGGTTGCGCGGCCAATGGCATGACGCCTGGAAGTACTGGTAATGGTCGGCGTCGATAGCCGTGTACCACTCGAAGTAGATGGCGTCCGGCAGCGGGAAGTTGCGCACGCGCAGGTAGCCGGGCAGGCGCATAGCGGTGATGGTCTCCACGCCGTGGCGGAAGCGCTTGGGGTCGGGCAGCGCCTGCTCCATATTGGGGCGAAAGAGGCGCCAGGGGCGCTTGGGCGGCCACTCGCCCAGGCCTGGGAAGTCGCCCCGGAGAACGGGCGGGCCGACTCGCTCGATCAGGTATTCGCCGTCCGGCCCTTCCTGTCCCCAATAGGGATCGGCGCCCTGGTTGGCGGCGAACAGCTCGACCATCAGCAGCGCGAGCGAATCCTTGTGGAGCATCTGGAAGTGGCCGCCGCCGCTGCCCTCGGCGTGGTAGCGCCAGTTGCCGTACACCACGCGCCGACGGTATTTCACCATCGCGTCGTCCCGCAGCAACAGATAAGGAACGTCCTCTTCCAGCGGGACGGGCGCGCCGCGCCCCATCCATACCCACACAATCCCCTTGCGCTGCTCCGTCGGGAACGTGCGGATGCGCACCTTGCCGACCACCGGGCTGTCCGGGCCGTCGGTGAGCGCGGCGACGCACGCGCCGTTGCGAAGGTCGAACGTCCACCCGTGGAAGCGGCAAGCGAGCGTGTCCGTTCCCGGGAACTCGTCCTTGCCCAGCGACATGCGCGCGCCCCGGTGGGGGCATTCGTCCTGCACGGCGTAGACCTTTGCGCCGCGCCGCACGAACGCGATGGGCTCCCCCAGCAGGATCATGCGGCGGGGATGGCGGCCCACCTCGCGCTCGCCCAGAGCGGGATACCAATAGTTCCTGAACCCTGTTGCGGCGCGGTCATAGGGGAGGGCGGCGTCAGAGGTCATTGGCCCTCCCGCGGGGCGGCGCCTCTGGCGCGCTCATTCGCGTAGGCGATCCAGTCGAGGGGATAGCGGTCGGGGCGGTAGAGAGGCGTGGGAGAGTGGTGGCCGCTCCGCTTGGCCCGGTCGGTCGAATCGCGCACCATCGCCTTGTCCTGGTCGTTGAAGCGCCCCATCTTCATCGGCCCCCAATAGGCATGCCACTTCAGGTGGGTGATGAGGCGCGAGAGGGGATTGCGCGGCCAGTGGCAGGATGCTTGGAAGTAGACGTAGGCGTCGTCGCGGATGGGCACGTACCACTCATAGTAGAGCGCGCCGACTACGGGGAAGTGGTTGATGCGCAGCAGACCGGGCAGGCGCACGGCGGCGATGGTGTTCACGCCGTGAACGGAGCGGCCGTAGGGCTGGCTCGCGAAGCGCCACGGGCGCTTGGGCGGCCACTCGCCCAGGCCGGGGTAGACGGCCTGGCGCGCGAGGCCGCCCGTGCGCTCGACCAGGTAGGGCGGGCCGTCGTCCCCCTCCTCGTCCGTCAACACGGGCGCGTAGTCCTTCAGGTGCGCGAAGAAGCGGTTGGTGAGCTGGACGAACGAATCGCGATGCAGCATCTGGAAGTGGCCGCCGTCGCCGCTCTCGGCGTGATAGCGCCAGTTGCCGTACACCACGCGCCGGCGGTGTTTCACCAGCGTGTCCTCGCGCAGCAGCAGCTTTGGCACGTCCTCCTCCAACGGAACAGGCGCGCCGCGCCCCATCCACACCCACACGATCCCCTTGCGCTGCTCCGTCGGAAACGTGCGGAGGCGCACCTTGCCCACCACCGGGCTGTCCGGACCGTCGGTGAGCGCCGCGACGCACGCGCCGTTGCGAAGGTCGAACGTCCAGCCGTGGAAGCGGCAGGCGAGCGTGTCCGTGCCCGGGAACTCGTCCTTGCCGAGCGACATTCGCGCGCCCCGATGCGGGCATTCGTCCTGCACGGCGTAGACCTTTGAGCCACGCCGCACGAAGGCGAGCGGCTCGCCCAGGAGGATCATGCGCTTGGGATGGCGGCCAACCTCGCGCTCGCCCAGGGCGGGATACCAGTAGTCCCTGAACCCGGTTACGGCGCGGTCGTAAGGCGTAGAGGCGCGCGCATGCGCCTCCGCCGCTCTGTTGGCCTTGTCCGCCGCATCGTCCATGGGCGGGTTGTAGCACAAGCGCGGGAGCGCCGCCACTGCGCGCGCCCCGCCCACTGCTCGCACATCAGCCAGATTCAAAAGGCGCTCAAGGTCGTGGGGCGAAGCCTTGCCGTGGAGGTGACCGCCGCCTGAGCGCGTCGCCCTACGCCCCGTTCGCCTTTCGATTCCCCTCAGGGCGGACGGGATGGGGGGCGCGGGGAAAACACGCCGCCGCACGCTCGATGACGGGCGCGCGGCGGCGTTTAAGTTGGCTTGTCGTGCCGGGGCGGCGGCTAGGCGACGGCGCTGCCGACGCTGTCGAGGATGAGGCGCGTCACCACGTACGGGTCCATATTGGCGTTGGGGCGCCGGTCCTCGAGGTAGCCCTTCTGGTCGCGCTCCACTTGCCACGGGATACGAATCGACGCGCCCCGATCGGAGACGCCGTACTTGAACTCCTTGTAGGAGGCGGTCTCGTGGAGTCCGGTCAGGCGCTCCTCGATGCCAGCGCCGTAGTTGGCGATGTGGAGGTCATGCTTGCCTTTGAGCGCCTCGATGGCGGCCAAGATGGGCGGGTAGGACTCGCGCATGGCCTTGGTGGAGAAGTTGGTGTGCGCGCCCGCGCCATTCCAGTCGCCGCGCGCAGGCTTGGCGTCGAGCGTTGCGCTGATGTCGAAATCCTCGCCGACGCGGTAGAGCAGCCAGCGCGCGAGCCACAGCTCGTCCGCGATGCGCGGCGTGGCGAGCGGACCGACCTGGAATTCCCATTGACCGGGCATCACCTCGGCGTTGATGCCGGAGATGAGCAGTCCCGCCTCGAGGCAGACGCTCAGGTGCTCTTCGACAACCTCACGGCCGAACACCTCGTCGTCGCCCACGCCACAGTAGTAGCCGCCCTGGGGCGCGGGGTAGCCGCCCTCAGCGGGAAAGCCGAGGGGTCGCGCGCCCTTGAAGAAGGTGTACTCCTGCTCGATGCCGAAAATCATCCCCAGTCCGACGAAGCGCTCGGCGACCTCGGCGCAGGCGCGGCGCGTGTTCGTCGGGTGCGGCGACATATCCGACAGCAGCACCTCGCACATCACCAACTTGTCGCCCTCGTCGCGCAGCGGGTCGTCGATCGAGTGCACGGGCTGGAGCACACAGTCGGAGGCTTCGCCCGTAGCCTGGTTCGTGCTGGAGCCGTCGAAGCCCCAGATGGGGGGCTCTTCGCCGACGGGCACAATCTTCGTCTTGGAGCGCAACTTCGCCGTCGGCTCCGTCCCGTCGACCCAGATGTACTCGGCCTTGTAGTGGTCCATCCGTCTTCTCTCCCTCTGCGTGGCGTCGGAGGGGCGCATGCCCCTTCCCTCACCGCAAGTATAGGCGCGAGCGATGACCATCGCTCGCCGGGTTGTTACGAGAGTGTAACAACCAAAGCGTTCCCGCGCCCTTATCCCGCCGCGTGCTCATTCGGCGCGCCGGCCTCGGCCAGCGCATGGTCGAAGTGGGCGCGGCGAACGGCGAGAGGCGCGCCGTCGGCGCCGGAGGCTGCGTCCACCCGCTCGCGGACGGCGAGGAACGCCGCGCGGCGGCAAAGGGCTGCGAGGGCGGAGCCGGGCATTCCTTCCGACGCGTCAGCGACGGTGTCCAGATCTACGTCCGGCGCGAGAGGCATGCCGCGCGTGTGGACGGCGAGGATGCGGCGGCGCGAAGCGCAATCGGGGAGGGCCAAGTCTACGTGCTGTTCGAGGCGTCCGGCGCGCAGCAGAGCGGGGTCGAGCGCGCCGGGGCGGTTGGTGGCGGCGAGCACGACCACCCCGCGCATGTCCTCGATGCCGTCCAGTTCGGCGAGGAGTTGGCTGACGGCGGCGTCGCCCCCTGCCGGCGCGCCCCCCGCATCGCGGCGGGAGGCAAGCGCGTCGAGCTCGTCGATGAAGACGATGCAGGGGCTGGCCTGCTTCGCCTTGCGGAACACCTCGCGCACCTTGCGCGCCGATTCGCCCACCCACGGGGAAAGCAGCTCCGGCCCCTTGACCGCTATGAAGTTGGCGTTCGACTGGCTGGCGACGGCCTTGGCGAGCAGCGTCTTGCCGGAGCCTGGCGGGCCGGAGAGGAGGACGCCCTTGGGCGGCGCGGCGCGGGCGGCCTCGAATAGGCCCCGGTGGCGCAGCGGCCACTCGATCGCCTCGCGCAGCGTCCTCTTCGCATCGTCCAGTCCGCCTACGTCATCCCAGCGCACGTCGGGAATCTCGGTGAACACCTCGCGGATGGCGGACGGCTCCACTTCCTTAAGCGCGTCAAGGAAATGTTCTTCGCGCACCTCGAGGTCGGCCAGTAAGTCGTCCGGCAGGAATTCAGCCTCGCCGCGGATACGCGGCATCAGCTCGCGGAGCGTAACCATCGCCGCCTCGCGGCAGAGGGCGGCCAGGTCGGCGCCGACGAATCCGTGCGTCAACTCCGCCAGCCTCTCTAGGTCGACGTCGTCGGCCAGCGGCATCCCACGCGTGTGCACCTCGAGCACCTCGAGGCGTCCGTTGCGGTCGGGCACGCCGATGGTCAGTTCGCGGTCGAGGCGGCCAGGGCGCCGCAGGGCGGGGTCGAGCGTGTTGGGGACGTTCGTCGCGCCAATCACGACGACCTGGCCGCGCGCCTGGAGGCCGTCCATCAGCGAGAGGAGCTGCGCGACGACACGGCGCTCCACCTGCTGGAACGCGCCCACCTCCTCGCGCTTGGGCGCGATGGCGTCGATCTCGTCGATGAAGATGATGGCCGGCGCGCGGGCGGCGGCCTCCTCGAACACCGCGCGCAGGCGCTCCTCCGATTCGCCGTAGAACTTGCCGATAATCTCCGGCCCGCCGATGCTGGCGAAGTGCGCCGAGGTCTCGTTGGCGACCGCCTTGGCGATGAGCGTCTTGCCCGTTCCCGGCGGGCCGTAGAGGAGCACGCCGCGCGGCGGCTCGATGCCCAAGCGCAGGAACAGTTCGGGGTAGCGTAGCGGCAGCTCGATCATCTCGCGGATGCGCTGTATCTCCTTGCGCAGACCGCCGATGTCCTCGTAGGTGACGCCCGCGCCCTCGTGCTGCTCGGCGCGCTCAACGCTCTCGCCGCGCACCTTCAGGTCGGTGGCCGTAGTCACGACCACGGCGCCTTTGGGGCGCGTCTCGACGACGGTGAACTCGCGGTAGACGCCGCCCAGGAAGGTGGCGCGCACCTTGTCGTCCGGCTGCACGGCCATGCCCAGCAGCACGTTGGCGACGTGCCGGCGTTCCGATTCGCCGTGCTCCCGCTGCGGCGCCCCCATAGGCGCGAGCACGACGGCGCGCGCGTCGGGCGCCGTCAGCCGCTCCACCTCCACCCATTCGTCGATGGTCGCGTCTGCGTTCTCGCGCACGATGCCGTCCATGCGGACGAGCGACTTGCCGCGCTGCTCAGCGTAGGCGGGGAGCGCCTTGGCGACCGTCTCGCGTTTGCCCCTGACGCGCACTACGTCGCCCGATTGGAGACCGAGGCGGGGCATATCGTCGCGGTCGACGCGGACGACGCCGCGCCCCACGTCACGCGCCTCCGCCTCCGCCACCTTCAACCTGATGCTCGCCATAGGCTGCCGCCTCTCCTAACTATTCGCGAAAGGCCGCAGGTCGTTTACGTCGATGAACACGTCGGCGACGTTGTCGCGCATCCACGGAGAGTGCAGACGCACGCCCAGGTGATGGGTTGCCAGATCTATCGCGGCCTCCCAGCCTGCTTTGGAGACAGGATTCCTGTCCGGAACGGTATCGTCGCCTACGAAGTAGACGAACACCAGGGCGGCATCGACCTCGTTGACCTCTTTGAGGAAGTAGAGGTGCGCCAGTCTGTTGGCGTACTGGTAAAAGCACTGCGTCCACTCCGTCTTTGAGCGAACACTGAGGAACGCTTTAGTGTCGTCAAGCGCCCGCCTAATCTTACGGAGGGATCCTTCCGACGCGCCGCTAGGGCTACTGTTGAACTCCGGGACGTTCGCCTTCGCCTCTACAAGGAGGCAGCGCCCGTTGCTTGTCAGAGCGAGGCCGTCCCACACAGGCCCTCGCGACGGCCAGAATTCCTTTAGCTGCTTGTGCCGAAGGTCTACGCCTAGGCTTTCCACGAATCTCTGGTCGCAGTACTCAACGTAGTTGTTCGCCTTGAGCGGCGAAACCCACTCGATGCTCTCGCCTTGAGCCAAGCGAAGCGTCTCTGCGATGGCCGCGTCGATGACGCTTGGGCAGCGGTTCACCGCCACCTGAAGCCACATCTGACTGCCCCTAAGAGCGCGCCCCTCGGCCAATGATGCGCCTCCTGTCGCCACTTACCAGCTCGCGGCGGCGCCTAGCACCCTTGCGTCGACCAGTCCTCGGTGACGACCTCCTCGGCGGGGCGCAGCCACACGCGGTTGAGCGCCATGTGCGCCTTGGCCGTGTCGCTCTCCATCTCCCAGTCGAGCGCCATGGCGAGGTAGCCGAGGTTGGACTGGACGAGGCGGAGCGTGTCGATGGCCTTGCGCTCG